>JAUVWC010000135.1 GCA_030604325.1 Candidatus Zixiibacteriota bacterium
AGAACCTCGAGGAGGTTTCCTATGTACCGGACAGCCAGGCGTGTCTTGAAGGCTGCTCTACTCCCGGCGTTGACCGCCATAATCATTACCGGCCTTCTCCTCTCTTCACACAGCCAGGGGGACCAGGTTATGCAGGCGGGTGGTTCGGTCAACTGGAACCGCTACTATTCCAACGACGAGACCAACCAGATCATGCGCTCCCATGCCCGGCGCTATTCCCAACTGACCAGGCTCTATTCGATCGGCAAGAGCTATCTGGGGGTCGATCTCATGGTGATCGAGGTCACCAATCGGGACAACAGGCCCGCCGAAGAAAAGCCCGCCCTCTACGTGGACGGCAACATCCACTCCGGAGAGCTGACCGGCTCCGCCGTCACGCTCTATCTCATGGGATACCTGCTGGAGGGTTACGGTAAAGATCCGCAGGTCACCCGTCTGCTCGACACACGCGTCTTCTACCTCCGCCCCAAATTCAATCCCGACGGAGCGGACCTGGCCCTGCTGAAGGACGTTTCCCTGCGCAGTACCGTTCATCCCGTCGATAACGACGACGACGGCGTGGCGGACGAAGACCCGGCCGAGGACCTGAACGGCGACGGGTTCATCACCCAGATGCGCATCCCCGATCCCGCTGGCCCGATGAAGATCAGCCCCGCGGATGCAAGACTCATGGTCCGCCGCGGCAGCGGTGACACCGAGGGATCTTTCTACCGGGTGGTTGGCGAGGGCATCGACAACGACGCCGACGGTCGATTGAATGAGGACGGCACGGGCGGGCTCGACATGAACCGTAACTTCCCCCGCAACTGGGAACCCGAATACCTGCAGCCCGGCGCGGGCCCCTTCCCTCTATCCGAACCGGAAACCTACGCCACGGTCAAATTCATCGATGCCCACCCGAACATCACCGGTATCGTGCATAACCACACCTCGGGAGGCTTCGTCTACCGGCTGCCTTCGGCCTGCGATCCCGCGCTGTTCAACCAGGATGACATCGAACTGATCATCACGCTCGGGGAGAAGTATACCGAGATGACCGGCCGTCCCGTCCGCCCCAGCTCCACCCACCCCACCCGCCACCGCTACGGCACGCTTATCAGCTGGGCCTACTGGGATCGGGGCATTATCGGTTGGGTGCCCGAGTACTGGCCCGGCATTTCCGCCGACTACGACGGCGACGGGAGCACGGACGAGCTGGAACGCCTGCGCTTCAACGACGAGGAGCTGGGCGGCCGCTACTTTGTCGATTGGGAACCGTACGAACACACCTCTTTCGGCAGGATCGAAATCGGCGGCTGGCGCAGGAAGTTCATCTCCCAGAATCCACCTCCCGAGCTGCTCGAGGAGGAGTGCGCCCTGCAGATCCCCTGGATCCTCTACCTGGCCGAGCAATCCCCCCTGCTGGAGATAACGGAACCGAAGGTCACGGAGCTGGAGGGCGACCGGTTTGAGGTCGAAGTCATGGTTACCAATACCGGGTTTCTGCCGACCAATCTAACCGAACGCGCCATCGAGGCCAGTGTGGTGCAGCCGGTGATAGCCACCATCGACCTCGAGGGCTGCACGCTGGTCGAAGGAGAGAAGAGGACCCGGCTCGGCCACCTGGCCGGCACCTACCCTGTCCCCGAGGAGAGCCGCGCCTCTTCGGTCACCACCCGCTGGATCGTGCACAAAGATGCGCCGGAAGCACGGGTCCGCATTACGGCCATCTCGGAAAAGGGCGGCACGGTTCGTTCAGCTACTTACCCGCTAGAGAGATTAACGGGCGGCCAGCTGTCAGACGGATTACCTCAGTTCTCCGAAAGCGCGAATGAGCGAAGCGAAGCTGCCCGGCGTTTTCGCCTTCCCGAACGTAATGCTGAGCAAGATCTCAAGGAATCCCCGTTCCTCCAATGAACTCGGTGACACCAGCCAGGCTTCATAATCCTCACCCGGTCCGAAGACTGCTCTATGTAGATTTACGACAGGCGCCATGGATTTCTGCTGGCGCGCCATGAGGACTCCCGGGCAGTGTCCTACCGGCAGGACAGCTTTTGTCCCCCCTCGTGGACACACAATTGATGCTACCGGAGATTAACGTTTGATCCTACGCCTGGCACATCTCAAGAATATGCAGACAATTCTTCCTATTTCATTACATAACAACGGATTATGAAGGTGCGCTGTACGTAACAGCCACTATACCCAGAAGACGGCACGAGAATTGCGATTCACACAAAGTACACTGCTATGTCCAACTCAGGCATGGATACCGCCACCGAAAGAAGGGCCCCTTTCCGGGGGAGTGATCTGGTGTGAACCGCTTCTGGATTCCCGCATTTATTCTCTTCTTAACCGTATTAGGTTGTGCGGCCGCGGGCCCAAGTGGCAGAGGCCGGACAGAAGCTCTATCTGGATCTTTAACGATCTACTATAACCGGACATATTACCGCTCGAACCGAATAGGAGCACATCGTCCGTTGGAGGAAAAGCCTACCTATTATTCCTCCACGTATGGCTACGGGATTATCCTGAACTTCGATACCAATAGGTGGACTACCCCCGGTCGCCGGGACTCATCGACATTTGATTACAGCTACAGGAATGGGCATCTGCGGGCAACCATCTTCGACAGCGGAGGGGGAACCACGCTCACCTTCTCGGGCGGATTCGCAGAGCGGGAGGGTAACCGGATAATCGGGCCCTTCAAGGGTCGCGTGCATATTGAGCCGAGTAATGTGTATTACGAGCGCGGGGAAAATGTCAACAAACCGTTCCCGGCCCGAAACCAGCAGATAAGTGTAGTCTATGGTGAAATTCTCGACCCGGAGGGCAAGGGACTGCGGGTCGTTGTTACTGGAGATACTAGCAATACTAAGGAATAGGTATCTCCGCTTTCTTCGCCGGCAGCGACTCGTGGACTGATAAATACACCATCACTCCTGCCGCTGCACTCAGGATGCCGCCAGCAATAAAGGGTGCCTCGAACCCCAGCATTCCGGCCAGAGTGCCACCGACGAGAGGCCCTGCCGCAATACCAAGGCCGAACGACATGGTGAGGATACTCATCTGGCGTGCCAGCAGGCCGGGGAGGCCGTAGTCGGCCACCAGGGCGAACGATGGTCCGAAAATAAACGCCACGGCAATACCCATGAAGAAGCGGTCGACGGAGAGCCAGAAGGTGGATGGGGCGAATCCCTGGAGTACCGTCAGGGGAACCATCATGACCATGCCCCACAGAATCGGTCCTTTCCGGCCGATCCTGTCCGACCAGTGCCCGATCGGAATCTGGAAGAGAAGCATACCCACGGTAAGCATCGAGAATGTTATGCCGTATCCTATGGCATTCTGATTAAGTCGGCGGTTCAGCTCCGTCTCCAGAGCGGTCATCAATCCCATGGAGAGGGCCATCACGAAAATCGCAACACCCACCAGGATTAGCTGGCGCATGATCCGGCCAACTTCTCCGGAGTTACTCTCTCTTAAAGGGTCGCTCCCTGTTCGCCCATCACCTTGTTTTCCAAGCCGCCTGGCTTCTTCTCCCACCCGCACTTCCGGCACGAATACCAGAACCAGGATCAGGCTGACCGATGCAGCCACTGCGCCGGCGATAAAAGCGGCTTCGAAGGATATTGTCTCCTTCAGATAGGCACCGACCAGCGGCCCGGTGGCGAAACCCAGCATCCGTGCCGTGCTGAACGCCCCCATCGAACCCCCAACACTCCCCCGTTCAGAATAATCGGCAATCAGAGCAAGAGTGGTAGGAATAGTAGCCGCGATCGCCATCCCCTGAAGCGTGCGAAGGCCAACCAGAGCCGAGTAGGAACCGGCGGGAATGAAACCAAGGGTGGCCAGGGTCAGCACTCCCAGGCCGGCGAGGATGAACGGCTTACGCCTTCCCACCTTATCGCTGGCGGCAGCCGCCACCGGCTGCAGAAGGGCGAAAGCCAGGCTAGCCAGGCCGAGAAGTATGCCTACTAGAGTTGCTTCGGGAAGCTGGGAGAAAATGGCGCGTTTAGGTATGCTGACGACATAGAGCGGCAGAAGTACAATAAGGAGGCTGTTACAGAAGGCATCGGCTGAGCGGGCCAGAGATAGCACCACTATTTCGCGGTTGAGGCCGATCACCCTCAGTTTTCCACTCCGCCCTCCTACCACCACCTAATTAACCTCTTTATAATGAATTAACCTGGATTTCTCACTCAATACATTAAAAGAGGCACCTCTTCGTTAATCGGGTAAGGCGCCTCGTCGGTACACCATTATGCCGTGGCTGTAAGGCTCGGAAGGCGGCGTTCGCTCCCTGTTGCAGATCAGCTTGATTCGTCCTGCATACCGCGACCAACCAGCTCGATTAACGCGATATCCGCCGCATCAGACTTGCGATAACCCAGCTTTACAATCCGCGTGTATCCCCCGTTACGGTCGGCGAACGAGGGTGCCACATCGTTGAAGAGGCTATCGACTACTTCTCTCTGCTTGAGCTTCTTTAACACCTCGCGTCTACTGTGCAGATCTCCCTTCTTCGCCCGCGTTATCAGCTTCTCGGCGTAGGGTCTCAGCTCCTTCGCCTTAGCCAGCGTGGTAACGATCCGATCCTCGGCGAACAATCTCTGGGCCAGACCGGACAGCATCGCCTTGCGGTGGGATACAGATCGCGAAAACTTCCGCCCTTTTCTACGGTGCCGCATCGTCTACTCCGGCTCTATCAATTCATCCAGGGCGGCATAGGTGGTGATATCCATTCCGAAATGGAGACCCATTTCGTGGAGGATGTCGGCCAGCTCGGAGAGGGACTTGCGACCGAAATTACGGTATTTGAGCATCGCGGACTCCGACTTCTGCACCAGGTCCCCGATGCTCTTGATGCTGGCGGCCCGCA
>JAUVWC010000100.1 GCA_030604325.1 Candidatus Zixiibacteriota bacterium
CTCGAGCAGGTCTTATCCCGCGATCCCGACTTCCGTGACGTCCACTACCAGCAGGGAGTGATCGCCTCCAAAAGCCGGAATTTTGATCTCGCCGAGCAGGAGTTCGTGGAACAGTATCGCCGCGACCCCAACCACCGCGAGAACAGGCTCGAGCTGGGCCGGGTCTACTACCTGACCGAGAGGTATCGCGATGCGGAGGATTTGCTGCTTCCCCTCGTCGGCCAGTACTCCGATTACGTACCCGCCATGCTGCTCCTGGCCGACGTCTACCTTAGCGTCGAAGACTACAGCCGCGCCAACCAGCTCTACCTGATGTCCTACCGCGAGTTCGACGATCCCGAGATCGCCGAGCGGCTCTGGCAGGACGTGGTCGACATCACATACGACTGGGAGCGGAAGGAGTATAGGAACACGCCCCCCGAAGAGATGCCCGCCCTCTTCCGGCGCTTCTGGAAGCGGAGGGATCCGAATCCCACCGACGACGCCAATGAAGTGCTGGTGGAACACTACCGGCGCCTGCGGTACGCCCGTCAGTACTATAGCAGTCCCACCACATCGGGTGGCTATGACGACCGCGGGAGGGTATACATCCGTCACGGTGAGCCGGATAACTGGGCAGGGTTCCCCGCCGGTGATGCCGAGACGAAGCCCAACCTCAGCTGGGAATACCACACCGGCCGCAAAGAACGTATCATTATTCATTTCGTGGACCGGGGTTACGGCTATTTCGAGCAGGTGCTGAACCTCGCCGAATGCTCGATGAAGAGTCCCATGGGATTCTTTCCCCAGGATGACCCCAACACGTCAGAAGATAGCCCGTCCGCCGAGCTGTGGGTTGATATGCTCCCCATCGCCGCCTACCGGGACCGGGCGATACTCGACCCGATCTACGATCAGATCGCCAACATGATGGAAGAGCTGATCCAGATGTCACAGGCCGAGGGAGGCGGTCCCGACGTGGCGCGCTCCTATCAGGAGAGGCTCGAAACCATGCTCTCCAATGAGCGGATGGAGAACATGAAGGATATCAGCACACTGGAGACCACCGACAGCTATGTCAACATCCTTCCCCCCGATCCCCTGCCCTTCCACTTCTACACGGCGGCCTTCAAGGACATCCAGGGGCGTACCCGGATAGAAGTATACTACGGGGTGCCCACCAGCGAGCTGGGGATGATGCGGTACGGCGAAGGACAGAAGGCGCGCGTCAAGCTGGGCATCGCCATGTTCGATGACCAGTGGAACGAGATAGCCAGTACCAACGAAATACGCGAGTTCGTCTCGGCCCAGCAGCTGGAGCAGGCGGCGGGGGACATCATGGTCGATCTGAACCGCATGCTGGTCAGGCCGGGCACCTATAATTTCGCCATCAGCGTCACCGACCTGAACGGCGGACGAGTGGGTGTCTATCGCGACAGCCTCTACGTCGAGGACTTCTCCGGCCGCAACTTAGCAATCAGCGACATAGAGATGGCGGGAAAGATAGTGGAATCACGCCGGGGCGGGCGGTTCTACCGGGAGGGGGTGGAAATCATCCCCATGCCCAACCGCACCTTCACCACCGAGCAGCAGATTTACCTCTATTACGAGATCTACAACCTCGAAAAGGACCAGTTCGGCACCACCGTCTTCCAGATCAGTTACTCTATCGCCTTCGCTGGCGAGAGCCGGCGCCGCAACATCCTCTCATCGGCTTTCAGAGCGCTGGGGAGCCTGGTCGGCCTGGGAAAAAGGGAGAGGGTCACGGCGGAAGGGGAGGTTGAATACGGTATTCGAGCCACCGAAAACAAGTACCTGGAGGTGGCATTTCCCAGCCCCTCCCCCGGACTCTTCAGGATCACGCTCACGGTGAAGGATATGAACAACGGCACAACGGCCAGCCGGATTCAGGAGTTTATGGTAACTCCCCCTCCCCAGTGAGGGGCAGCGGACGGGGCGAGGATCATCTATCCCGGCATCGACCCGCCAGTTGGGGTTCTGGATCTCACCCGGCATGTTCGAGTGGACCAGCCTGTAACTGCCGAAACCACCACTGGTGTCCACGAATATGAAGTATGAGCGACCCTGATCGCCCAGCTGTTCATAGATCCACTCGACCCACGGCTTGCCCCGCCCCGTCTCCACCAGATGGGGAATCCTGTCGTCCGGCACTCCGTAGACGATCCAGATACGCCCCTGCTCGGTCTTCCATCCTTCAGGCTGGGTCGGGGTGGCAAAGTTCTCATTGGCGTAGTTGAAGCGGTTTACCCACGCAAGCCTTAACTCGTTCTCCGGCGTGGATGCATTGGCGTCCCTGTCGGCCCAGAACGCGATAAGGAGCTGCCGCTTCCCCTCCGGATCCCGGCTGTCGTAATCCTCCAGTTCCTCCGGCCTGGCCAGGTATTCGATCTCGTTGCGGAGACGGAGGATGTTCACCTCCGACATCTCGATAGTCTCCAGCTCATTCTGGACAATGGCGGCAGTTTCGCTGATGACCCAGAACCTCTTCTCCCTGACCGCACGCTGGCCGGTCGTGTTGTCGACGACCTCCACCAGGAGCCGGTAATCCCCACGGGGGACTATGCCCACATTCATATTCGTTACAGCAACCAGTTCGTTGCTGCTGCGCACCGGTTTGGTCACTGTCTCGAAGGAATGGCGGTAATCGACGTTCAGGCCCTCGATGCTGATGGTCCGGGTGTAGGTTCGCGGCTCCTCGCCGGCGGCAGTGGGTTCCGAAAGGCCGTAGATCTCCGCGTAGACGGAAAGAATGGGCAGGTTTACCCCGTATACCCGCAGCGGGTTCGGAACCACCTGCAGACCGTTCTTGACGAACTTATTCGGCGAAGAGGCCCGGCCGAGGCGCACCGACAGCTCGATATCGCTCACCGTCAACTCGTTGGAGGTGAAATCGGGTATGACCACCATACGCCGGTCCACGCCGACCTTGGTATCCCCGTAGATCGTGCTGTTCAGGTCGGTGATGGTGGTGATGAACCGATAGACACCCGGTTTGAGCAGCAGCGGCGGCCAGTAGATGTCGAAGATGGTGCGGTTCTCCCTCGTTCCCTCGAGTGTTGTATCCTGGGAAACCTGCTGCCACCGGTTCCAGTGGACCCGGTCGCCGATCTCGGTCTCGACTATCGTCTCTATGTCCCATGCCGAGGAGTAAACCCCGGGGTGGTCGGGGAGCAGCTCGATGAACTCCATCTGGTTGCGCTCGAGGGCGTAATATATCTCCACGTAGGTCTGGGTGGGTTCCTGCATATTTCTATAGCTCACCACATCGACGAAGATCTCGACATCGCCGGTAAAGCTCTGGCGGATGAGCGTATCCTGAGCCGTGGCCGGTGGCGGGGAGGCCAGAACCACAATAACACCTAGAGCCAGCGCCGTGGCGGCAAAACCCCGGCCCGCCACCCCCCTCAGGGGAATGAATCCTCCATGATCAGACCGCATGTTTGATGAGCCCTCCTGACATCGTTGCCGCCGTGCATCCGTTCTTCGGATCGCGAGTCCAGCGAATGCTGGCGAGCAATCCGTTCTTCGGATGGCGTGCTAGGCGGAAGCCGGCACGCACACAATCTCTGATCAATACGGCGTCTGCCGTGATGGCGGCAGCCTCCACTGGACGCGTTCCATATACTCCTGGCGGTTCTGTAAAATAAAGTCTCCAAAGCCGGCCTCGTCCACGAAGAGCAGACTCAGCCTCATAGAGTTATACACCCAAATCTCCAGGGGCTTCGACCCGGCGGCGAAAGATTCACGCTCTATATAATCGGGCAACCCCAGTGTTATGTACACCATGCCCCGATCGGTCGCCCACCCCTCAAGCTGGGGGATCTTGAATACTTCATTGGCATAGGCGATACGGCGGTAGTACTCGATCAGAGCCTCGTTCCTCTTCGTGGCCGGGGTCGGGTCACGGCTCATCCAGAAGCTGCGGAAGATGTAGAGACGCTCCCCATCCTTAGCATCGCGAAGGACACGCAGTTCACGCTCGCTGGCGACGTAGCGGAGCTGCCGCACCGCCTTATCGTAATCACGGTAGGCGAGGCTGAGGTAGGACTCCAAAACGGTGAACTCCCTACCGCTCGAAACAGAGGTGCCCGTACCCAGGTCGGAGACGGTTACCTCCATGGTGTATTTGCCCGGCCTCAGATCATGGATGTTCATCTCCACCGAATTGTAGGAGGCGGAACCCGGCTTTTCGTGCTGAATCATATAGTAGAGGATCGTTTCTCCACTGTCGTTGTTCACATAGAACTCGACCTTGTAGAGGCGGTCGCGCTCGGTCTGGCGTATGGGGTTGAAACCATATACTTCGTAATACCCGAGAAGCGAGGGAGCGAAGTTGGCGTATATCCCCCGCGTATTGGGAATGTAGGAGTGGCCCTGGCGGGTGAAAACCTGCGTTCCGGCCCGATCCACCACCGCACCGGCCGGTAGCATGGGTGAGGACTCGCCCAGGAAATCGGCCAGCAGGATGCCCGAGATACCCAACCGGTTTTCCATATACCGCGGCACGTGTACGTCTATCTTCTGCTGGCGGAACTCGCCCAGATTGCGGTCGGTCAGCCTCAGGTTCAGCTCGTATTCTCCCGGCCGGACCACGAAAGTGAAACGCTGCACGCGGCTGATATCTTCGGCAACAGTCTCCTCGAAGATCGGGGTCAGGCTCTCGCCGTCGGTGGTCTCATCGAATACCGTCTCCCCCCGTGGACCAATCAGGCGCAGGTTCAGATCGTAGTCGGCCCGGAATACCTCACCGGCCCGCGTGAAGGCAAGCTGGTCGTGGGCCACGGAGACGTAGACCTCGACCAGGGTCTGATCCACCCCGCGATCGCTCTTGAAGGTCACCACACTGGCATGGAATTCAGGCCCCAGGGGAGTGGGTGGTAGCACCTCTTGGGCCGATGCAGCTCTGCCGTGAGCCAATGTGAAGGCAAGGACCACGAGAAGTGGTCGCAGCGACCGTGGGATTCGCCTTTTACGCATTAGGAACTCCACAAGCAATCCACCTCAACTGTAATGGCGATATGCCCGCACATCAGTGAAAACGCCCGCCGCTCGCTCCCACAGTTCAGCAAGCAACGGGCGCTGCCGCGTCTGCTTTTACTCTGCCAGCGGCTGCTCCCGGGCCGGGGTCGCGTGAGACCCCGGGCCCTGACAGCCTGTCGAACCTTGAACCTCTACTCCCTAGAATCCCAGGCTCAGGAAGAACTGGCTTACTGTGCCCAGGTCTCCGTAGTCCGCTATCCCGTAGTCGAGCTGGATAGCGTAACCGGAAACCGTCGCGTTCAACCCCAGCCCGTATCCCATCGTGAACAGCTCACGGTACCGGTTGCGCAGCCTCTCCCCCAACTGCTCGCTTACCTTGCTGCGTATCCGGTAGCCAAACCTGGCGTACACCATCTCGTTCCACGCGTACTCCATGCTCACCCCTAACCGGGCTACCTGGTCGTTCGCGTCCTCGATGTCCACCAGCGCCGTTACACGGTTCATGTCGTTCGCCATGAACGTGCTGATGCCCCCCAAAAGGTCAATCGCTACCCCCATGCGGAACATCAGCGGTAGATCGTATTCCAGCGTCTCCAGCTTGGAGGAGGGGTTTAGACCCGCCGTGATCTCACCCGGCTCATCATCCAACTGCCGGTTAAAAATCAGGTCGGGCCCGTCCAGCCTCATCTTCGGCCCCATGTTGAGAATCGCCATCCCCAACCGCGTGCCCAGCAGACCGGTGTTGAACGTCGAGCCTATGTCCAACGCTATCCCGTTGGCCACCGCCCGCTGGATCTTCTCCTGCACCCACTTCCCCGTGACTCCCAACGTGAACCGGTCGGTCAG
>JAUVWC010000280.1 GCA_030604325.1 Candidatus Zixiibacteriota bacterium
CATACAGCTCCCGAGGCTATCCCTATCCGGGCCAGACGGCCCGCGCCGAAAGGGCTGCGCACGTCTACATGCCAGAGCCTGCCGCTGGGGGGGATACCGAAAACCCTCAGATCGCCGCCGATATCGACCATGCCGCCGGCGGCGCCCTCCCGCCGCATGGCCTCCACCGCCAGATCGATGGCGTAGCCCTTGGCGATCCCGCCCAGGTCCACTTCGGCACCGGCCTCCTTTTTGACAGCTCCTTCCGGCCGCAGTTCAATCAGCTCCCAGCTTGAGCGGGCGCGGGCGTTGTCCAGCTCCTCGTCACCGGGCAGGACTCCGAGCTGTCCGGCCCGGCGCCACAGCCTTATGAGAGGACCGACAGTGATGTCGAAGGTGCCGTCGGTGGTTAGATAGGCAGCATAGGCCTTCTCCAGCACCTCCACGCTTGCCGACGAGAGCCGGATCTCCTGGCCGGTGCCGGCCCTGTTGAAGCGGGAGATCTCCGAGCTCTCCAGCCAGCTGCTCATCACGACTTCGACGCCCCGCAGCACTTGTTCAGCTTCTGTGAGGGCCGGCCGGGCAAGTTGTTCACTGTTTGGCGGGACAACCGCGGAGAGATGGCACGAGGTACCCATGATGCCCTGTGGGGCTGCAGTAAATGTCAGGTATTCGCCGCCGCGCCTCTCCCCCCGCGTCTGCCACATGCCGATAGCCACCAGAACGGCCACGGCGATCACGGCCGCAACGGCGGCAAAGCGTTGCCTCGATCTACTCATATACGTGCAGCCTCATCCTGAATACTTATCGCCTCGCCATGATTGCATGGAGCCTCATCCTGAATACTTATCGCCTCGCCCTGATTGTATGGAGTCTCATCCTGAATACTTATCGCCTCACCCTGATTACGTGGTGCCTCATCCTGAATACTTGTCACCTCGCCCTGATCCTGAGGGTTGCACTCCTGCTGCCAGAGCCACTATTCAAGTAACAGTACAAAAGGATATGGAGCATTAATAGTATGGGAGGCAATTAGTCCGTCGTCGGAACTTGCCAGAGCCGGACACCACCCGCGATGTGATGTGAGGTCAATGTCTGCTAAAATTCGCACATTCACCGTCTTTACCGTGGTGCTAGTTCTTCTACTTATACCGGGGCGGGCTGGGGCGCAGGACCTGCCGCTGCCCAGCGCCGATTGGCAGACGGTGGAGACCGAGCACTTCAGTGTGCACTACCCGTCTGAACTGTCCGGCTGGGCCCTGCCCATGTGCGCCCGGTTGGAAGCGGTATACGACGCCGTCTCGGCCTTGGTCGGTAATGCGCCCCGCCAGCGGATTACGGTTATCGTCGACGATCCGCTGAATACCTCCAACGGTTCCGCCTGGCCGGGCCCGGCTATCTTTCTGTGGCCGACGCCGCCAGGGCCACGGTCGATGATCGGTGAGAACCGTGGATGGAGCGAGATCCTCACCGTCCACGAATACGCCCACATCGCACACTTCACCCGGCCGTCGAGAAATCCCCTCACGCGGCTGCTGCTGAAGCTTCTGCCGATTCCGGTGGATCCGATCCTGTTGAACGCCCCGCGATGGCTGCTGGAGGGCTATGCCACCTATATCGAGGGCCGGCTTACCGGCGGCGGCCGCCCCCACGGCACCTGGCGTCCGGCGGTGCTGCGGCAGTGGGCCCTCGAGGGGCAGTTGCCCACCTATGAGGAATTGAACAGTTCTTCTGAGATGTACGGCGGTTCGATGGCCTACCTGGCCGGCTCGGCCTTCGTGGAATGGCTCGTGGATAAGAAGGGGGAGGAGAGTCTCCCCCATCTGTGGCGCCGCATGACGGCGCGCAAGAAGCGCTCCTTCAACGAATCGTTCGCCGGTGTCTTCGGGGGCCCTCCCTCTGAGCTGTACGGGCGTTTTGCCGCCGAGCTGACCGGCCGGGCACTGGCCGTAGAGGAGGAGCTGTCCGTGCAGGGCATCGAGGAGGGCGAGCCGGTGCAGCGGCTCGACTGGCTCACCGGCGATCCCGCCATCTCCCCCGACGGTGAGCGGATTGCCGTCGTTCTCCGTGCCAGGGATCAGCCCTCGCGGCTCGTGGTCTGGAACTGGCAGGAGGAGCCTGTCTCGGAGAAGGAGCTGAAGGCCCGGCAGCGGGCCATGGACCGCGATCCCGATGATGTGCCGGCTATCGAGTGGCGCCCCCGCGAGAAGAAACCGATCGCCACCCTCTATCCCACGGGCGGCAGGGCCTACAGCAAACCCCGCTTCATGCCCGACGGTAAGCAGCTGCTGGTCGTCAGGCCCGAGGCTCTGGCCGACGGCCGCATCAGGCCCGATCTTTTCCTCTGGAATTACGAGACAGGCGCGGTGGACCGCATAACCCGGCGAGGGGCGATCCACGAAGCCGATCCCTCGCCCGACGGCAGGACGGCTGTCGGAATACAGTGCCTGGGCGGCAGCTGCGATATCGTACGCATAGATCTTGAGACCGGGACCGTCACCACGATTCGCAGGTCTTCCCCCGACCGCGCCTTTAACCGTCCACGGTTTTCCCCCGACGGAGAGCAGATTCTGGCCAGCTACCAGGAAGGAGCGATCTGGAAGCTCGTCGTAATGAACAGCGACGGGAGCGGCATGCACGCGGTGGGTCCCGATGACGGGGCCTCACGCTTTGATGCTGAATTCGTACCGGACGGCAGCTCGATCGTCTGCGTCTCCACGAGAGGAGGAATTCCCAACCTGGAGCTGCTCGATCCGGCGGGGGGAACCATCAGGCC
>JAUVWC010000017.1 GCA_030604325.1 Candidatus Zixiibacteriota bacterium
ACGGTCTTGGCCGCTTTCGGAGCGGAATAGGGCCAGCAACAGGTCGAATTCTATCCGCTCGGAGAAACTACCCGGCCCGCCGGGTTCGGCCGGATGGATCGGTCTCTGAACCGCGCACACCGACAGTAGCGCGGATGTGGAAACCAATATCACGAAGTGGGCACAGGCACGCATGGGCTCCCCCCCTGCTACCACCCCGCGACCATACCACTCAGGATTTCTTCGACGACCTGATTTATTGCTTTCCCTAAACTTGCGGCCCGCGCTTCAGGACCCGTGTCTTCGTAGGGAGGCTCTGGGTACAGTGCAGAGCCGAATAACCGCTCAGATTCCCAGAGAACTTCGTCCTTGACCCTGTCCAGGAAACGCACTTCCACACCGATCCTAATGATGAACTGCTTGACCTTCTCTTCCCTGTCGTACTCGTACGACTCCTCCGCGTAGGTACGCACCGTCCCCACCAGTACGCTGGTGGCATCTGCTTCATCGGTTACGATACGCAGCGTACCATCTTTTACCAGGGCGGTGACTAGCTGATCGGTTATCTCCTCAGCGATCCCAAACTCGCTGGTCTCGTTGGCCAGCAGAGGCACAGCCACCGTTTTAATATGAGAAGGCAGTCCGGAGCTGAAGGAATAGGCACATCCGCCCACACCAAGCAGCAGTAGACATGGTATTAGGAGTTTGTGCGTAAAAGATTCGTTTCTATGAACTGACCCAGACATTTTCCTCCCCCAGTATCGCTTTCAGCTCCTCCAGAACACTGCCGTCCGGATCAATAGTCAGACGGTCGGCCCGCAGCCGCAGTGGAGGACCTTCTTCAGCGTGTTCGACATGCAACTATACGGGAATGCTTCCGGGGTGCTTCTCCAATACTTCACAGGCCTGGCCTGCCAGCTCGGACCCTTCAGCCGTAACCAGCAACAGGTGCAGCTTGGAGGTGAGGCGCCGGCGAGCATCAGCCAGTGGAATGAATTCCTCGGCCACCACCTTGGACACCTCCCCCTCCCGTTTTGACACACGACCCTTCAGCAACACCATATTATCTTCCCGCAGCATCTCCGCATGCTGTTCGTACGGTTCGCTGAAGACTATGACTTCAGCTGAACCGGTGAAATCTTCCAGGGTAACAAATGCAAGTGGATTCCCCCGTTTGTCTACTTTTCTGCTCAGCGAGGCAATCACTCCGGCGACGACCACGGCACTATTGTCGACATTTTGATCGAGCTCACCCAGTCCGGTGCTGGTGAAAGCATTCACTTCGTCACGGTAGCGTTCCATGGGGTGCCCGGACACGTAGAAACCGAGTGCTTCCTTTTCGCGAGCCAGCATCTCATGAACGCTCCATTCAGGTACATCGGGCAGCCCTGTATCAGCGACCTTCAGGACCGTCTCGCCCTCACCGGCATCGAACAGGCTCACCTGACCCCGCTCCCGATCCGCCTGCCGACGCTGGGCTCCCTCAACCTCCCGGCTGAGGGCAGCCATCAACTGTGCTCGATGTCCGCCAAACCGCTCACAGGTTCCGGCGGCGATCAGACTCTCCAATACCCGCCGGTTTACGCTCTTCAGGTCGACTCGCTCCAGGAAGTCGGACAGGTCCATGAAAGGACCTCCCTCCTCACGAGCGTTAAGGATGGCCTCGATCGCCGCATGCCCGACGTTCTTCACCGCTCCCAGCCCGAAGTGAATGACTTCATCTGCGGTTACTGTGAATTTCTCCGCCGATTCGTTGAGATCGGGTGGTGAGACCTGCAGTCCGAGACGGCGACACTCTTCGATCAGGATGACCACCCGGTCGGAGTTGCTCATTTCGCTCGACAGAGTGGCCGCCATGAATTCAGCTGGATACCGGGCTTTCAGGTATCCTGTCTGATATGCGACCAGCGCGTAGCAGGCCGAGTGACTCCGGTTGAATCCGTAGCCAGCGAAATAGGCCATCTGTTCGAAGATGTTCTCGGCGGCCGTGCGGTCAATCCCCCGCTCCATCGCCCCTGAAACCAGCTTCTCCCGCTGCTCCTCCATCACCTCCGCCTTCTTCTTCCCCATCGCCCGCCGCAGAAGGTCTGCCTCACCGAGAGTGAATCCCGCCAGCTCGGAGGCGATGCGCATTACCTGCTCCTGGTAGACGATGATTCCGTAGGTGGACTTCAGAATCGGCTCCAGGGCGGGATGATCATAGACGATGCGCCGGCGGCCGTGTTTACGGTCGATGAAATCATCCACCATCCTGGCACCCAGGGGACCAGGCCGGTAGAGAGCGTTCATGGCGATCAGGTCTTCCAGCGAGCTGGGGCGGAGTTTGCGCAGGTAGTCGCGCATTCCTGTCGATTCGAACTGGAAGATGCCTATCGTCTCCCCTCGGCTGAACAGCTTGTAGGTGGCTTCATCATCGAGGGGGAGATTCTCCAGGTCCAGCTTCACGCCGTGACTCTTTTCCACCAGCTCGGCGGCATCGTGCAGCACCGTCAGCGTGCGTAGTCCCAGGAAGTCCACTTTCAGCAGTCCTACCTGTTCCACATGGTTCATGCTGTACTGGGTTGTGATCTCACCCCTCGAGCCCTTGTAGAGTGGCACGTAGTCGGCAAGAGGCCCCGGGGCGATGACCACACCGGCGGCATGGGTCGAGGCATGCCGGGCCAGACCCTCCAACAGCCGGGCATGCTCGAACAGCTTCCGGTACTTCTCCTCTGCTTCCATCAATTCCTGGAGGGCGGGTTCCTGCCGCAATGCATCCTCCAGCTTGATGCCCAGCTCCTCAGGAACCAGCTTGGCCAGCCGGTCCACCTCGCTGTACGGCAGACCCATTACCCGCCCCACATCACGTACCGCCGCCCGTGCGGCCATGGTCCCGAAAGTGATGATCTGGGCCACGCTCTCCTCGCCATACTTCTCCACGACGTAGCGGATGATCTCTCCGCGGCGTTCGTAGCAGAAGTCTATATCGATATCGGGCATGCTGATCCGCTCAGGATTTAGGAACCGCTCGAAGAGCAGATCATATTCGATCGGATCGATGTTGGTGATGCCGAGGCAGTAGGAGACGAGACTCCCCGCTGCCGAGCCGCGGCCGGGGCCGACCGGTATGCCGATCGCGCGCGCCTGGCGGGTGAAGTCGGCCACTATGAGGAAGTAGCCTGCGAAACCCATCTGCTCGATCGTATCGAGCTCGTACTCCAGGCGCTCCTCCAGTTCGGCAGAAATAGATGGATACCGGTCCTGTGCACCTTCATAAGTGACATTGCGTAGGTAGCTGGAAAGCGTCTTGAATTCTCTGGGAAGCGGGTAGTTGGGGAGGTGCATCTCCCCGAACTCCATCAGCACATTACAGCGCTTGGCAATCTTCGCCGTATTATCCAGCGCCTCCGGAAGCCCGGCGAAGAGACCGGCCATTTCCTCCTGCGTACGGAAGAAGAGTTGTCTGTTGGAATGGAGCCGGTCGGGATCGTTGAGGGTCTTGCCCGTCTGTACGCAGAGCAGAACCTCGTGGCTCTCGGCGTGTTCGGGCTTCATGAAATGGACGTCATTGGTGGCAACCAGCGGGATGTCCAGCTCGCGGGAGAGGGAAATCATGGCATCGATGTTTGCCTTCTCCTCTTCGATGTCGTGATTCTGAATCTCGAGGTAGAAGTTCCCCTCTCCGAAGATCTCCTGGTATTCGAGAGCCGCCCTCTTCGCTTCTGCAGGTCGCCGGTTCACGTTGTTAATAGCAATTTCACCCTTAAGGCAGGCCGAGCAGGCGATCAATCCCTCGCCGTACTCACGCAGCAGGGCTTTGTCCACACGGGGCTTGTAATAGAATCCCTCCAGGAAGCCGAGACTGGCCAGCTTCATGAGGTTCCGGTACCCGTTGAAGTCGCGGGCGAGCAGAATCAGGTGATAGGCGCTTTCACCCTGGTGAGGACGCCTGTCCCGGCGGTCGCCAGGCGCTACATATACTTCACAGCCGATGATCGGCTTGATGCCGGCGGCGATGGCGTTCTGGTAGAACTCGATGGCGCCGAATAGAGTACCGTGATCGGTGAGCGCCAGGGCGTCCATGCCGAGCCTCCTCGCCTCGGCCACCATATCTCTTGTCCGGCACGCACCGTCAAGCAGGCTGTATTCGCTGTGGTTGTGGAGGTGAACAAAGGATGGTTTGCTCACGGTTAGCTGCTCTCCCGAACGGTATCTAGTCCCTCCCGGATTATGTCCGCACCCAGCAGTCGCAGGCGTTCCTCCAGGCGCTCATGTCCACGGTCGATATGGTATACACGGTTTACGACCGATTCACCCTCGGCAGCCAGGCATGCAAGTACTAGTCCCGCCCCGGCACGGATGTCGCTCGCCATGACCGATGCCCCGGATAGACGTTCCACTCCTATCACGGTTGCCTCGTCCCCAGCCGTGTTGATTTCGGCACCCAGACGGACCAGTTCGGCTACGTGCAGGAAGCGATCCTCAAAAACGGTTTCATGTATGACGCTCGTGCCATCCGCCAGGCTGGCCAGAGCCATGATTGCCGCCTGCAGGTCGGTGGGAAAACCCGGATAGGGGTAGGTTACGACCGAGCCCGTCTGCGGGCGGCCCGACAGCGACGCTGTCATAGTGTCGGCCTTAACGGCGATATCCACACCCATTTCCTTCAGCTTGGCAATCACCAGTCCCATGTCGCCGGGCCGCGCCCCCGTTACTGTGACCCGCCCTCCGGTGATGGCGCCGGCGATGAGGAAGGTCCCCGCCTCCAGACGGTCGGGCATGACGGTGTGATCGAGGGGTTTCAGGGCGGTAACCCCTTCAACTGCAACCTCACTGCTTCCGGCACCGCTGATCCGGGCTCCGGCGGCATTAAGCGCTCGTGCCAGATCCACAACCTCCGGATCGCAGGCTGCGTTCACAATGTTGGTGGTTCCCTCCGCCAGCACCGCACCCATGATCACGTTCTCCGTGCCGGTATGACTCGGGCGATCGAAGAAGATGTTTGCCCCCCGCAGGGGATCTGCTACGGCTACGATGTAACCCCCCTCATCCACGACCTGCGTTCCCATGGCCTGGAAAGCGCGGCGGTGCAGGTCTACCGGGCGTGGTCCGATCGCACACCCTCCCGGCAGGCTGATCCGCGCCTTTCCCAGCCGTCCTAGCAGCGGCCCCATAACCATGAACGAGGCCCGCATCTGCTGCACCAGCTCGTACGGAGCCTCACAGCTGCCTAGGCGGCTAGCGTCCAATCTAGCAGTAGAAGTCCCGGCATCGAAATCCACCTCCACACCCAGGTGCTCAAGAACATGCAGGCAGGTATATACATCTTTCAGATTGGGAACGTTGCGAACGACACTCTCGCCTTCTTCGACGAGAAGTGCAGCAATCAATATCGGCAGGGCCGAGTTTTTAGCTCCACGGACGGCAACCTCGCCTTCCAGCGGGTTCCCTCCGTGTATCTCAAATATATCCATCAGTGTGAGACCTGCGGTTGACGGGCAATCAGGTAGCGTGGTCTGCCCGACATATCGGGAGCCACCCGGATATCAACCAATCCGGCAACATTGGCCCGGCCCGTTGCAGCATCCCCTTGGGTCTGGCCGATCTCTATCGCCACGAGCCCACCGGGTTTGACCCGCATCGATGCTCCATCCAGCAGCGGCCCGATCACCTCCAGGCCTTCCGGTCCTGCGACCAGAGCTCCACGAGGCTCGAAATTCCGGATCTCGGGCGGCAGCTGTTCCCACTCCTCCTCGGTGACGTAGGGAGG
This sequence comes from Candidatus Zixiibacteriota bacterium, assembly GCA_030604325.1. Lineage (GTDB taxonomy): Bacteria > Blakebacterota > Blakebacteria > Blakebacterales > Blakebacteraceae > JAGLTZ01. The sequence continues at coordinate 5,729 of JAUVWC010000017.1, forward strand.
GTTGCTGATCATCAGATCGAGCGGCTGTAGCAGGCGCCAGAACTCCAGCTTGGTCACATCAGCCTCCAGCCACTGGATATGCCGTAGGTCGTACCGCAGTGCATTCTCACACGCCAGCTCCAGCGCCGCCGGGCTGTTATCGGCCGCCAGAACAGTCCATGAGGGACACTCCATGGCCAGTGAGAGAGCAATGGGTCCGCAGCCGGCACCCGCATCCAGAGCTACCGCTTGCTGATTCGATCCCATCAACCGCATGACAACTTCGACAAGCCCTTCCGTTTCCGGCCGCGGAATCAAAGACCGGCGATCTACATTCAAGGTCAGCAACCGGAAGGCGGCTTCGCCGGTAATATACTGTAGGGGTTCTCCCCCGAGGCGCCGTTGCACGAAAGACTCCAGCTGTTCACTCTCCTCCGGGCTCAGGTCGCGCTCTTCCTGGTATATAGCTTGCCTGTGTTTCGCCCCGACTGCGGCTTGGAGCAGACCCTCCGCTTCTGTTTGAGGAGCCTCTATCCCCACTTCTGACAGGCGCTCGGCTACCTCTTCCAGCCGATGCCTCAAGCATACCGATACGACACCGGTCACGACGTCGCCCCTGTCTCTCGAACGAGCTCCCCTTTACCGTAGGCCGCCAAGCGGATCGCTTCCATAACGCCGTCCAGATCCCCGTCCAGGATTTCCTGAAGGTTGTAGAGGGTGAGCTTGATCCTGTGGTCAGTAAGCCTGTTCTGTGGGAAGTTATAGGTACGGATCTTAGCAGAACGATCTCCACCGGCGACCATATTGCGCCTCTCGGCCGCTTCCTCGGCTGCCTGCTCGCCACGCAACCTCTCGAGTAGGCGGGAGCGCAATATCTTCAGCGCCTTCGCCTTGTTCTTATGCTGGCTTTTCTCGTCCTGACAACTGACAACCAGGCCGGTGGGAAGATGGGTGATCCGTACCGCAGAATCGGTAGTATTCACACTCTGCCCTCCGGGGCCGGAGGAGCGAAATACATCGACGCGCAGCTCCTCGGGATCCAGCTCCACATCCACCTCCTTCGCTTCGGGGAGAACTACCACCGAGGCCGCGGATGTATGCAAGCGGCCCTGGGCTTCGGTCTCCGGCACCCGTTGAACCCGGTGCACACCGCTCTCGAAGCGAAACCTGCCGTAGACATCCTCTCCCGTGACGAGGAAAATAACCTCTTTGAATCCCCCCAGGTCGGACGGACTGCTGCTCATCAATTCAACTCCCCATCCCTGTCGCTCCGCATACCGGGAGTACATGCGGAAGAGGTCGGCGGCAAACAGGCAGGCCTCCTCCCCACCCGTACCCGACCGTATTTCCACAATGGTATTGCGTGAATCGTCGGGATCTCGGGGCACTAAAAGGCTGTTCAGACTGTGCTGCAGCTGTTCGATCTTCTCTTCGTTTTCACTCAATTCGGCCTTGGCCAGCTCGATGAGCTCCTCGTCACGGCTTGTCTCAACGATTTCCTTCGCCTCATGGCGCAGGGACCGTGCGTCTTCCAGTTCCTGCCACAGGCGCACGATCTCATCCACATGGCTGTGTTCACGGGCAAGAGATTGGAAATACGCCGAGTCAGCTATTACCTGCGGGTCGGCCAGCAGTGTGTACAGTTCTTTCAGGCGGTCCGTTGCTTCTGCCAGCGTAGTGAACGACATATCCTGTTCTCTTCTGCACGGGGCTGCCAACAAAACGGGCGATGTGCCGCTTCACGCATCTGCGCAGCAGCCCACCACCCGGCAGCGGTGTCCCGAGGTGGGCCTCACGATTTTGCCTTGGTACTTTTCCCCTTCGAAGGTTTTTCCTCTGCCTTTGCATACCGCCGGCGGAACCGCTCCACGCGTCCGGCCGTATCGACAAGCTTCTGCTTGCCGGTATAGAAAGGGTGGCAGTTAGAGCATATTTCCAGCTCGATTTTCAGCGCCGTTGAACGCGTCTTGAATGTGTTTCCGCACACGCAATGTACGGTGACTTCTTGGTATTTCGGATGTATATCCGTCTTCATAAGCTTTTACCTGTATTGCGTCTCAACCCTATTGGTTCATGGTGTCGAGAAATTCTTCGTTCGTCTTCGAATGAGCCATTTTCTCGATCAGGAACTCCATTGACTCAACTGGATTCATTTCGTTCAGAAACTTACGCAGGATCCACACCCGGCTCAATTCCTTTTCGGAGAGCAAAAGTTCCTCTTTGCGCGTTCCGGAACGGTTGATGTCTATCGCCGGCCAGATCCGCCGGTCCGCTAGACGGCGGTCGAGCACCAGCTCCATATTACCGGTTCCCTTGAACTCCTCGAAGATCACTTCATCCATGCGCGAGCCGGTCTCCACCAGTGCCGTACCCATGATAGTGAGACTGCCGCCATCCTCGATATTCCGGGCGGCCCCGAAGAACCGCTTCGGCCGCTGGAGTGCGTTGGCGTCCACACCACCACTCAGGATCTTGCCTGAGTGGGGAACAACCGTGTTGTGGGCCCGCGCCAGACGGGTGATCGAGTCGAGCAGGATAACCACGTCGTGCCCGTGTTCCACCAGGCGTTTCGACTTCTGCAGAACCATTTCCGCCACCACCACATGCCGATCAGCCGGCTCATCGAAAGTACTGCTTACCACCTCACCATTCACCGAGCGCTCCATATCGGTTACCTCCTCCGGTCGCTCATCGATGAGCAGGATGAGGATTTTCACATCGGGTTGGTTCTCTGCAATAGAGTTGGCAATCTGCTGCAGCAGGACAGTCTTGCCGGCGCGCGGCGGTGATGTAATCAACCCGCGTTGGCCCATACCTATCGGTGCCAGCAGGTCCATGATACGCATGGAGATATTGCCTTCTTTGTTCTCCAGTTGCAGCCGCTGCTCGGGGTAGAGTGGAGTCAGGTTGTCGAACAGGGTACGATGCATGGCAGTTTCAGCATCACTGCTGTTAATAGTTTCCACGCGCAGCAGGGCAAAGAATCGCTCACTCTCTTTCGGCGGCCGGACCTGTCCAGCAACGGTGTCACCGGTCATCAGACTGAATCGCTTTATCTGGCTTGGCGAAACATAGATGTCGTCCGGTCCGGGCAGGTAGTTGTATGAAGCCGAACGGAGAAAACCGTAGCCGTCGGGAAGGATCTCCAGAACACCTTCGGCGAATATGCTGCCGTCCTTCTGGGTCTCTGTTTCCAGGATCCGGAAGATCAGATCCTGTTTGCGAAGATTGGAAACTCCTTCGACGTTCAGAGATGATGCAATATCGATAAGTTCGGCGATGCTCTTAGCTTTGAGCTCTGCTATGTCCATTGGTAATCCTTTTAATATGAGCTATTGGAGATTCAACCTCCGGGAGGGGATTCGTACGTTCTTGAAACGGGCGCCTCGCAGCAGGGTCATCCCGGGGACGTACGATGATACGTGCGTCAAAGGGTATCTGTTGTCGTGCCTAGGAGAAGGTAATCGGGAATTCGGATCGAGTTATTGTTTAACATAGCTCAAACGAGCTACGGTTTCCACTCAAACTCGCTAGCAGAATAGAATTCGCCGGCTCTATGTCAATAAGATAACGAAATTCAGAGAACATCTATTGGATCCACATCAACCGTCACTATCTGGCCCCGGCGTTTCATCTCCACCACGCGAGCGGCCTCCACGCACTTTCGGAGAGTCGCCGAGGCAGCTCCGCGCAGGAAAATATGTACCCGGTACCAGCGGTTCAGGCGATAAAGTGGTGCCGGGGCGGGACCCAGTACATCGACAGAACCCGGGGCCACCCTGCGCAGCCTGAGGGCCGTCTCACGCCCTTTTTCCACAACCTCTCTCTCTTCCCTGCCCCGGAGAAGCACTCTGACCATCCGACCGTATGGTGGGTAGGCCAACGCCTTGCGCGAGCGCAGTTCCTCGGAAAGGAATCCGGTGTAATCACCCTCCTTCGCATAGGCGATACCCGGATTGTCCTTGGAGAATGTCTGAATGATGACCTCCCCCATTCTCTCCCCTCTGCCGGCACGGCCGGCAACCTGAGTCAGCAGCTGGAATGTACGCTCGTTGGCCCGGAAATCGGGGAAATGCAGTTCCGCGTCGGCAGAAATGACTCCTACCAGGGTGAGGCGTGGGAAATGGAATCCCTTGGCCACCATTTGGGTCCCCAGCAAAATGTCTCCCTCGCCCCGGGCAAAGGCATGGTAGAGTCTGCTGTGGCTGCCCCGCTTGCGGGTTGAATCGGAATCCATGCGTAACACGTGCGCCTGTGGAAACCGTTCGGTGAGCGCGGTCTCCACCCGCTGTGTGCCCAATCCCTGATATCGAAGGTGGGTACTGCCACATTCGGCACAGCTCTCCGGAGGCTGACGCACCGCCCCACAGTAGTGGCAGCGCAGATGCCCTTCCAGCCTGTGGTAGGTCATGGCCACGCTGCAGTTCGCGCACTCCTCGGCATGGCCACAGTTCCTGCATGTAAGCGCCGGGCTGAACCCACGTCGATTGAGGAAGAGAAGGGACT
>JAUVWC010000163.1 GCA_030604325.1 Candidatus Zixiibacteriota bacterium
ATGTATTTGCCGATGGTGGTCTCGATTTCGGTCGCGGATTTGGTGTGCAGCGTGGGCAGCGGCTCAGAGGTCTCCACAATAGCCTGCACTCGGCTGACATGGAGAAAGGAGTCCCCCAGCACACGGGGCATCTTGTCGTTCACCTGGGCGATCACCAGCTTCGATGACTGGCAGGCTGCCTTCGAGGCCAGTGTCTCGACTCCCAGGCTCATAAATCCATGCTCGTCCGGCGGTGAAACCATCACCATGGAAATATCCAGGGGTACTATCCTTTCCGTGAACAACCGGGGGATCATGTAGAGAAAGATCGGCACGTAATCGGCACGGCCGTCGTTGACCGCCTCACGGTCGGCCGGGCCGACGAATAACGAGTTGTGCCGGAAGTGTCCTTCCATCCCGGGCTCGGACAATGGATCCTCCCCCAGGAGCAGCACGTGGTTGAGCTGTACGCTGTCCAGTTCATCCTTGCGCTCGGCCAGAGCGTTCACCAGGGCCTGCGGGATGGCGGCGTTGCCTCCGTAATAGACCCTGTCACCGCTCCTGATCATCCGCACCGTTTCTGCGGCCCCCATCAACTTGGATTTGTAGTCGTCGAGCCAGTTCATGACCGCTAACCCTTTTCCATTAGTTGCCGCAGCGGCGCCCGCGGGATCCCGAACACCTCCCCGACGCTCTGGTTGACCATCCTGCCCCGATAGAGGAATACTCCCTCGCCCAATCCGGGGTCGTCGCCGAGTGCGGTTTCCACTCCCTTGCCGGCCATGGCTATAACGTAGGGAAGGACGGCGTCGGCCAGGGCGCGGGAGGCGGTCCGCGCGATGTTGGCGGTCATATTGGGGACGCAGTAGTGCACGACGTTGTGGACGACGTAGGTGGGGCGGTCGATGCTGGTGGGCCGGCTCGTCTCCACGCAGCCGCCCTGGTCGATGGAAACGTCGATGATGACGCTGCCGGTCCTCATAGCCTTCACCATCTCTTCCGTAACGAGGTAGGGCGTGCGCTGGCCGGGCACCAGGATGGCGCCGATCACAACGTCGGCTATAGCCGTGTAGCGGTTGAGACGCTCGGTGTCCGAGATCGCGGTGGCCACATGGCCCGAGAACTCCCGGTTGATGGTGCGGAGTTTCGTCATGTCGTTATCCATGACCACCACGTGAGCGCCGCTGCGCAGTGCGTTCCGGGCGGCGGCACGTCCGACTCTTCCCGCGCCGAGAATAAGTACCGTCGGTGGTGGAACCCCGGGCACATTTCCCATAAGAATCCCTCGTCCCCCGGTCTCGGTCTGTAGACAATGCGCCGCAAGGGGCACCACCATCTGACCGGCTATATCGCTGAAAGGGAGGAGTACGGGCAGCTCTCCATGCTCGTCCCGGATGATCTCGTAGCCGATGAGAGTGGTCTCGAGTTCCATCAGACTAACTATGTCTTCGAGTGGCAGGACGGCCAGGTGATGGAATGCACAGATAACCGACCCTCGCTTCAGAAGATCCAGCTCGTCGGTCGATATAACGCCCACCCGGCAGACCAGATCAGACCTCTTATAAACCTCATCGGCAGTGTAGACGATCTGTGCCCCTGCCTGCTCAAAGTGGTGGTCTGTAAAGTGAGCGGCCACACCGGCACCCCTCTCCACTAGGACAGTGAAGTTCAGCTCAGTAAGGCGCGACACGGCCAGGGGGGTGAGTCCAACCCGATGTTCGTGGCGGTGGGTCTCTCTTGGAACGCCGATTAACATCTTACAGCCTCCTCAACCTCGGGGACGGTGCGTACCTCCTTGTATCGGCTGCAAAGAAAGTGAATTCGGGTCCCCTTTCTACCTAAAAGCCGGTTGTGGTTCCCAATGCCGGAGTGTGGGTTGAATTGGAATAGGGTTGCTAAAAAGTTGCAGGAGCTTAAACTATTTGTGTAAGCACGATGCAGCGGTACCCGAACCAACAGAAGAACATGGCACCGGGGTTGTTGTCGCGGCCCAGGTGCCTTTTTTGTTTAGGGCTCGACGTAAGCGCCGCATTCGTAATGGTGCCGGCCACGAGGGTCGGCTGAAATAGGAGCATATCCGCTCCGCAGTAAAAGGATGTACGCAGTATGCCTCAAGGAACAATAAAGTGGTTCAATGACCAGAAGGGTTACGGCTTCATTGCCGTCGAGGGTAGCGAGGACGTGTTTGTTCACCAGTCTGCTATAGAGATGGAAGGGTTCCGGTCGTTGAGCGAAGGTGACAATGTGGAGTTTGAGATCGTGGACGGTGACAAAGGGCCATCCGCGCAGAACGTCCGCAAGGTCTGATACCGGTTACCATACCGGATCCAGAGCGGCCCCCCGGGTTTGTATCCGGGGGGCCGTTTTTTTAGGATAGCTCAGGAATAAGTAGAAGGAGAGTGCCTGGTCGCCGGATCACACCAGAAAAGGCGGTTCTCCTCCCACCAGGCCGAATCGGTAAGCCGGGAGTTCGTGAATCGGTACTGAAGCGTCCCCCGCCTGTTCGTAGCGGGTTGTGGTGAGTTTCTGCACTCTCTTCAACCAGGCTGGAGGATCCGGTGCACTCCCGAGAAGTGCTCCCTGATAAGGAAGTCCGGCAAGGCGATCCTGTTCGGGGATATTATCTCCCCAGAATCTCAGCCAAACCTCGTAATCAGGATGCTCTTTTGCCAGCTCCCTCATAATCGACTCCCAGACCACATTTGCATTGCTTATCCAGTTCACCCTGGCTTCACGACCCCCTCCACCGCCCTCGGTGCTTCCCACGGTCACTTTGCAGAATTCGGCTCCGGCAGCAACCGCGAGCATGGCCTCAAACACAAAATCAGCCGCCTCGCTGCTGCGGTGAGACAGCACCCTGACCCAATCGTGCTTAGTGGCAATCTGCATGGCCATGGCTGTCCTGGTGAAAGAGCCTCCCTGATTTACCTTGGTCAACAGGCCACCAACTCCCCACTTCACGGCCATATTTACACGATCCGGTTGGGTGACTGTAACATCATCCGTAATAACCAGGACGTCCTGGTTCATGCGGGGGAAACCATGTTCCCAGTGCTCCAGGCATTCGTCCCTGTCTGAGAAGGGATCTTCAATGGATATGATGGGGAACGCCTGGATCAGTCTCTGGTAGTATTGCGTGAGTTGTTCGTGGTTCACATACTCGCTCTCGAATACCACCTGGCCATCCTTGCCGAGATAGTATTTACCCGGAGCCCCCTCATATCCGTACAGCTCTCCCGCGGCCACATCGAGCCCGATGAACATCCCCGGGAAGGGTTTTTCATGCCTGCCGTCTCCCCGTATCGACAGAGTCATGAGCTGAAGCACCTGAATGGCGGACGTCAACTGGGGCGAGACAATTCCCCCCTCGGCTCCGATACTGATATCGAAGTTCATCCCCTTCATCAGGCGCCAGAACCTGGCGTTGACCTCCATGGTGGCTTCCAGCGCATCTGTGTATTTGCGGTATCCAATGGGAATGAAGAGGAATTCCTGCACCGGGTTGAGCGGCCTGCCTTTGTCGTCCAGTGCTCCATGGACTCCGCCGTCGGCGATTTTCGACATATAGACCGGTAGAGACATGCGTTCGGCCACAGGGAGACCGCTTGCCTCGGCGATTCGGTTATACAGATAGTGGATAGCAACCTCTTCGCTGACACCCGCCGACCGGGACAGCGCCAGGACCACAGCCAGCGAGGTAGCCGTAGCGGTAGGCCCACCCATCCTGGAGAAGGGAGTGTCAATGCCATCCTCCCTGATCGGCAGGCTATCATTCACCTCCTCCAGTGTCCGATCAACCCGGATGGGATCGGGTATTTCTCCCAGAAGTCTTTCGCGCACGTGTTGATCGAATACCCTCTTCTCCAGTGTTTGAAAATCTCCCTTCGGGGTCAGGGAGGAGGGCTCGTGGATTCCGGCGCTGGTGCCGGCCGGAACGGTGAGGTGCACCCAACCATGATGCTCAACGAACAGGTTGACCGATAGGCAGGGTCTCAGAGCTTTCGCGGTGCTGCTGACGGTGCTCCGCGAGGCGGCTGCGTGGGCGATTATCGGTGCGTTGTCACTGTCGGCGTAAAATTGATCGAGCCTTCTAATCTGATCGTAAAAAGTGGCCATCGCCATTCCTCACGGATAATTGATGTCCGTCCGATTACCGGGAACCTCAAGTATAGCAAATTGCATCATGACCTGTAAATCAGGACGGCTGCTTGTTGCCGGCGGGAAAGGGCCGTCATACCTGCCCCCCTAATTTCGATGGGAATTCAAACAGGGGAATTG
>JAUVWC010000124.1 GCA_030604325.1 Candidatus Zixiibacteriota bacterium
AGGGGAGATCCGGCGTCGGACGGCTGGTGATGGAAATGCATTAGCCTTTCACGCCGGGCGTGATGAAGCAGCGGGGTTGGTTGCCATGATGATGTAGGCTCCATGTAGTTCCTGACCGCACGGCCGATTTGGTATGAGACCTATTTATAGCCCTGCCGCTGCTGCGCTGTCAACGAGGTGGGATGATGCCGGGGGGAAGTATGTCTGTCAGGTTCTTGATCCTGGTTTCCAGTTCGGTACGCACCTCATCCAGCTGCTGCTGGAGCGAGGCCATCCGCTCCTCCACCTCTGAGGTGACCGCTTCCACCTCGCTACGGGCTTTCGCCACCAGGGAGCCGATCCGCCTGTCTACTTCCGACCGGATTCGTGCCTCGGCCCGGCGGATCTCGTCACCGAGCTGGCGCTCGAGCCCCCGGGCGAGTTCGTCGGCGACATTTGAGCGTACGCTGATGTCCCAACCTGCTGCCGTGCCTGCCATCCATACGTCCACTTCGACCGATCGCAGTGCGGAGATCGTCCGCCAGACGAAGGCCTCGATGCCTTCTTTTACTCCGGTTGACTCCCACCCCACATCGGAGCAGCGCCAGGTCAACTCGGCAACTATTTCCTCGCCTGTTCGAACGAGCCGCAGGCCGGCGGTACCTATCCCCATATAGAGACGTCCACCTAGTGAGCCGAGCGTAACCTCGCCCATGCCCGCACCGCTCAATGTTACTGCGAGGCTGTCGCGAAGAGTTGCTGTTGTATGGTCGAGAACTGCGGTGGCCCGGATTCTCCGCCCACCCGAGGCGCCGCTCGTACGGTCGAAGGAGAGCCTGGTGGGTCTGCCGTAGACCTCCGGATCGGAGGTGAGTCCGCGGACCTGAAGGGTGTACTCCTCGGTAGCCTGCCCCTCTCCCAGGGTGAGCGAGAACTCCCCATATTCGAGCAGGAGGGCGGGAAAGGATCGCCGGCGGGGGAAATGGACCGTCGTGCCCGCCATACGAACCCGTTTCGGGCCGGATCGGGGTCGGGGTCTGAGGCCGGGTGGAGTGTACTGCTCCAGGCGGTCAAGGGCTCGCAGGGCGGGCTGCAGCTGCTCGCGGGCCATCTGCCCGAAGAGCGCCGGGCCGATATCGGGCGCTTTGAGAGAAGGAATCTGCAGGAGGCCACGGGCGTAGCGGTAATCGATGTCCCGCGCCTTCTCCAGACCCTCGACCAGCTCCTGCAGATCCCGCACTCCGTTCTCGATGCCGGCCTGCAGGCTCTTTAGACCATCCCTCTTCTGTTCCACGCCTCTGATGACGTTGCGTGCCGATGCCAGCCCGTCTCCTATCTCTCTTATCTGTCTGATTCCGAGGCTGCGCAGGTTGATATTCTTCAACCTCTGCACAAGCGTGCGTGCTGAGTCAATTTCCGCGCGGACGTCGAGCGAGCGAATATCTTCCCCCCACTTCCGCCGCATCGAGTCGGCGACGGTGGTAATTCTGCCGGCGAGCCGGAAGGTCGCCAGGCTGTCGGATTCAAGGTCGGTGACGTTTACCGCCCGGCCCAATCCCCGAAGAGTGAATTCAGGTATGGGCAGGTTGGCGGCCCACTCCGATAGGCGACCGGTCACGGCGCCGGTTGTCTTTCCCCTTCTCTCCAGGGTTCCTGATGTCGTGCGGGGGGTGCCGAAGCGCACTCCCCGCACCGCCATTGTGTCCACCACCACCTTTTTCTGCAGCAGCGGCGCCACGCGCAGATCAGCCACGATCTCGTCGGCCTCGAAGAGATTGGTCATCGGCTCGCTGGGATCGGCCGCCTGAATCCCCCGCAGCACAATCCGCCCGGCCAATAGTCTTACATCCGCGGATTCGATGTCCACCCGGGCCCCTGTTATCTGGGCGCCGGCGAACTCGACCGTCCGGCGCACCAGCCCGTCCAGAAGCAGGAGCCAGACGGCCGCCAGCAGGGTCAGCAGCAGACAGAGGGGGACGATTGCCTTCCAGCGCAGCAGCTTCATCACCTACTCCGGCCGGAAGAGGCGGTAGAGCTTATACAGTTTCGAAGCCTTTACCGCCTGGAAGAGTTTTGTCCCGGTCAGCCTGTCGTAGAGGTGCTTCCGGTAGCGGACAACGCCGAGGCGGGAGATGAAGAAGATGGGGACGGTCAGTACCAGCCAGCCCACGAAGCTCCCCAGGACGACGGTGTTGTTGAAGTTGGTGAGGGCCACGACCGGGGTGTTGTACCAGCCTGCCCAAATCGGCGCCAGGGAGGGGTTAAAAAGGAGCCACTCGCCGATGGCGTTGAACTGGGGGTCGAGGAGGAATCCCACCGGAATGAACAGCATCCATCCGAGGAACATCCCCGGCAGCGAGACCCTGGTGATGATGGCAACGGCAACGAGAAGCAGGTTGTGCAGGTTGACCAGCGGTGTCAGTCCCAGCACCGCGCCCAGGGCGATACCGGCCGCGATCTGATTGGGGGTGCCCTCGGAGTTGAGGGTCTTGATAAGCTTCTGCAATAGTGCGAGCGGCGTCACTTCCGGAAATAATCCTCCCCTATCTGTACCGCCACGAGGTCCGGTCGGCCTGGGGCGGGGCGTAGTGCTCGATGTGCTCGGTCATCAGCCGCAGTGCCTCAATACCGCGGGGGCCCCAGCAGTGGGGGGCCAGCGGCTGGAAGACGACCTCGCCCTGGTAGTAGGGGGCTTTGGTGGACTCCAGAAACCTGTGCAGCATGTGGGTAGCATTGTTCAGGTAGTAGGAGTCCATGTCCCCCATGAAGATGTGGAGCTTGCCGACCAGCTTCGGCCCGAGCGTTTCCCAGTCCCTCTCCAGGATGTAGGTGAGGTCGTAGTTCTCCCGCCAGTGCTCGGCGACCTCGTGGTCGATCTCGCCCGTGTGCTTGTCCCAGATCCTCTTCGGGTAACCGTCGGGGCCGACGGGGCTGTAGGTGGCCTCCCAGATATCCCACTGGCCGCCGGAGCGGGATTTGTCTCCCACCACCAGCTCGTACCAGTTCTCATCCTTCATCATCGAATTGATGTTGCCGTCGGGCCGGCGCCGGTTGGGACGCTCGATCCTCATCCACTCCCGGTCGAGCCAATAGGCGTTGTCGTCTTCGTAGATGTTCACGATCTGGTAGCCGTGGAAGTCGAGGGGATCGGGACAGCTCGCCCAGCATCCTCCGTAGAAGTCGGGGTAAAACACCTGGTGCGCCACGGCGATCCACCCGCCGGTGGAACCGCCGGAGAGCTGCCTCGCCCACGGCTGGCGGATGATGCGGAACCGCTCCTCCACCGCGGGGATCAGCTCCTGCATGATGGCGTCCCCGTAGGGGCCGTTATTCTCGGAGTTGACGCCGTAGGAGTCATCGTAGTAGAGGGAGGGGTGCTGCAGGGTGACGTAAATGAAGCGGGGGATATCCCCCTCGGGCCACTCCTGGGCCAGCGCCTCCTCATCCGGCGCCCGCGGTGGGCGCGTGGAGAAATGACCCTGTATATAATTAACCGGGTAGTGGACGTCGGGGTGCTCGTCGTAACCCTTGGGAAGCCGGATGGTGGCGCCGATATAGATCGGGTGGCCCCACCAGGCGGAGAGTATCCCGCTCTCGAAACGGATGATCTTAACGTCTCCAGTCTCCTCGGGCACCGGTATCGGTGGGATGACACGGTCGCACACGAGGCGGATCGTACCTCCCGCTGCCTGGTCGATGGTCACCTGTTGTGGCTGGCTGAACATGTTGCCGGGCGAACGCCGCCAGTTCTGTCCCTCCCACTGGTCCATATGGAGCCAGACGGTATGACCGTCCGCCCGTACGAACTTCGTATAGATGTTCACGAAACCCTGGACCCAGTACTCTCCGGAAGGTATCCGGTCGAGGCTCTGGATGGGGTGACCGAAAACGCTGCCGTCGATGGTAACCGGCTGGCCGGGCTGCAGGTCCTCGACATTCTTACCGAAGAGAGGTGTGCCTGTCTCGCCCGCCCGAGTTATGGGTCCGGTAACAGTGCCTGTTCCACGGCGCATCCCTCCCTCCTCCCGCTGCCGGCTTATCGCTACGTAGACGCGTCCGGTGACCGGCTCGGGATGGGCGCTGACCGCGAATGAGATCTCGAACCTCAAGCCGGGCCCGTCGGCTTGCTCACGTGTAAGCGACGGAGCCTTCTCTGCGGTCGATCCAATCCCCGGAGCCCCGGTTATAGCTCGAGGGATATACGCGGAGAGCAACAGGCCCGAGAGTGCGATAAGCGCAATCGCCGCCACGCTCCGCAACAGATAGGGAGCTGAATCCCGACTGCGTAATGGCTGGAATATGGTCATGACGATCCCTTTCTAATAGAGTTGCTGACCGGCTACCGTCTTTGGCGCCTGATGGTGTTGATCAGCTTGACGCCTCCGGCTCACCGGAGGGCGTTGATTCTCCGGCAGGAGGTTCGCCGAGGGTATCCGGTTCACCGGTCTCGGCCGACTCCTATGATGCGGATGTGATCTGCTTGGGGGGTCGCAACAACAACAGGGCTCCCACCAGTATCAGAATAGCCGGCCACCAGCGCCCGACCCACTGGTTGATGCTCAAGAAGACGATGCCGAGAACAAGGAGGATGATAGCCGGAACCAGCAGGCCGCCTTCCTGTTCACCTAGAAGGTACATGAAGGTGAAACCGGCACCGGGAGCAAGGAGGAAGACCGGCCACAGGTCCCTCATGTGCCACCAGCCGTAGTTTTCACAGTAGAGGAAGAGCAGTCCGATGACGAGGAGTATAGTAGCGGGCATCAGGAGCCCGTAGTTGTCGCGATCCTTTACCCACAGGGTAAAGAAGAAGACACCGAGGAAAACCACCAGCAAGGGCCAGAGTCCCACCAGGTTGAAGGCGCCGAGGTTGGCCAGGAGAAGGACTACACCGGCCGCGATCACCAGAAGACCCGGGTAGATGTTGCGGGATTCCATTATGCTCTCATCTCCCTCTTTGGGGGAAACAAACAGCCGACTGAAGCTCAACAGCAGATTCTAGGTTCGGCGCTCCGGCAGCGTCAACCGGATGGTTCTGGCAAGCGGTGACCGTCAGGTGGGTTATGGCGGGCCGTTATTTTCGGGGGCCGATCTTGACGGCTGTACCCGAGGCGGTGACCATCAGCATACCACCCGAGTGTCCCAGGACCTCATAGTCCAGATCGATGCCCACAACCGCGTCGGCGCCGACCTGCTTGGCTCTGTA
>JAUVWC010000133.1 GCA_030604325.1 Candidatus Zixiibacteriota bacterium
TCAAGAGCACGTGTACAGTGGCATGATAACTGATGAAATGGTCTGGTCGTTGACGGATGAGATAGCAATCAGCATCAAAACGATGGATAGGACAGGGAACCTTATGGAAAAACGCATATCCTCACTCCCTCAAGCGGTCGGACTAATTGATTAAAGCACTCGGTGGAGATGTCGTCAAATCCAGCAGCTAGAATCTCGGGCGGCAGTTCTTTTTCAGGAGTTGTGAGGCCGAGCTGGTGGGTGAAGTTGGCCGACAGGGTGTACAATGACCGCCTTGCATATAATGCTATGATTGATAATGTTGGAGAATGGGTTGGCGTGGTTGGACAGGTGATGGCAAAAGATATAGACTTTCTACAAGCCCTTACTGGGCCCATAGCTCAATCGGTTAGAGCAGCGGACTCATAATCCGCAGGTTGTAGGTTCGATCCCTACTGGGCCCACCAGCATCTTGAACACTTCTCTCTCCCACCCAATTGCCGGACTCGACTTCGGCTCGAACAGCCTCCGTCTGGCTATCGCCAGGCTTGATCCTGATGTGGGACCCGTCACCATTCACCGGGACCGTGTTGCACTTCGCCTGGCCAGCGATGCCTTCGGGCCCGGGCGGTTCAGTACCGAAACTATCGCAGCTATTGAAGGTGTTGCCGCTCGCTTCGCACGTGCCATGGATAACCATGGGGTGGTGCGGTACCGCGCGGTAGGTACCGAGGCCTTCCGCCGGGCGGAGAATGCGGCTGAGGCCGCCGGGCAGGTTCAGGAAGCCGGCGGTATCAGACTCGAAACCCTCTCCGCCGGGGAGGAGGCCTCTCTGGTATTGAAGGCGGTGGATCACTGGAGTGTTGGAACTTCACCTGCCGCCCTCGTAGTGGACCTTGGCGGGGGGAGCATGGAATTGATGGCACCTCCATCGGGCGCGGAGGCGATGAGTCCTCGCCTGGAGAGCCACCCCCTGGGGCTGGCCGCCCGTTTCGAGGAGTTTCTCCAGGAGCACGAAGAGGGGGAGGAAACACGGCGGGAGCTGAGCAGGAGGGCGGAGGAGTTGGCGAGGTCGCTTAACTCTGATCTGCTCGACGGTACTCCTGCCGGCGGCACTGTTGCCTTCGTGGGCGGGCAGGCGGCCATGCTCGATCACTTGGCCGTGCAGTGGGAGCTGTGGGAGGAGGAGCTGTCTGCAGGCGAAGGGATCACGTTGGATCAATTCGATCTCCTGTGTATGCGGGTAGTTTCGCAGCCGGCAATGGTATTGGTAGAAACGGGTGTTCCGCTCGACCGGGCTTCGATGATACCGGGTGCAGCGGCCCTGTACAGGACCATGGCAGCGAGGATTCAGGCTGCCAGCATACGGCTGCCGCGCGTCGGGCTCATGGAAGGGCTACTGATGAGCGTTCATCAAGCGGGACGACCCTGGCCTGAGGAGGAAGAAACCAGTCGTTGACAAGACCCGCCCACGGCCACTGATTAAGAAGGCTATACATTAAAGATGTTCCATTTCGTTAACTGAGCACATGTATTGATGGAACCGACACCTGCAAGCGAGTGTTGATGCACCGGCGAGTCTCACCACGACACCGAACTGCATTTGGCTTGGGAGCGAAGTGCACCTCAATGGGGGTGCATTTTTTATATCAGGGAGTATGTAACTGATGATTCCCGGGCCGGAGGAGGTCTACGGGGTCCTCGATTCCCGCTTCCCCTTCGACTCGGCTTACGACTGGGATAACAGCGGCTGGCAGATAGCCGCCACCAGGCCCATTCAGCGCTGCCTGGTTGCCCTCGATCCGTCAGTGACCGCTGTAGAGAAGGCCATTGAGTGGCAGGCGCAGCTACTGCTCACCCATCACCCCCTTTTCCTCCCTCACCTCTCGTCCATACATCCCCAATCCTCCACCGGGGCAATAACCAAGGTCCTGCTGGCAAGCGATACAGGGCTCCTTGCCTCGCATTCATGTGCCGACCGCCACATCGACGGGATCAGTGGAGCCCTCGCCGACGCCATCGGCCTGGAATGCCATCAGGTGCTGGCTACCGACGCACAGGGAACACTCTACAAGCTGGTGACCTTTGTTCCGGACGATTACCTGGAGCCGGTGCGCACAGCTCTTGCGGCGGCAGGAGCGGGGGTGATCGGCAACTACGAGGAATGCAGCTTCACACTCGCCGGCATCGGTACCTACAGACCTCAGAAAGGTGCCCGCCCCATGCAGGGAGAAATCGGCCAACTGGAGATGGTCGACGAGCATCGTCTCGAGATGCGGGTGCCCGAGGCAGCGGTAGGAGGGGTCCTGAAAGCCCTGCAACGGTACCACCCTTATGATGAGGTCGCCTTCGATCTCTTCCGCACCTTCGCCCAGGGTGATCAGCTGGGAATCGGCGTACTCGGTACTCTGCCCCAGGCGAAGGCGCTCAATGATGTTATTGATCACATAAAGAAGGCGCTGGGAGGCGTTCACATGAAGGTGACGGGGCCGGAGGAGGGAACGATTGAGGTTGTGGCGGTTGCAGCGGGAAGTGCGGGAGACTTCGTACCGATCGCCGCCGGGCGCGGTGCACAGCTTTTCCTGGGAGGAGATCTGAAGTATCACAAGATGCTCGACTACTCAGGTTCCATCGTCTGCGTCGATCCGGGGCACCGCGCCACCGAGCAGCCGGGAGTTGAGCGTCTCGCCGACGTGCTGCGTCACGCTGCGGTGCAAAATAATTGGGAACTGGAAGTGGAAACCTTTCTGGAGGATCCGGCATTTGGACGGTTTGTCTGAAGCTATGTGTGTCAACTCGCAGTCGTCAGGAACTAATAAGGATGCGTAAGCAGCTCGAACATCTGGCACGCCTGCAGGAAATCGATGATCAGCTGGCCATGATGGAACGCTCCAAGGGAGACTATCCTCAACGGATCGACGAGCTGGAGAAGACGCTGAGCCAACGGCTCCAGGATGCAGAGGAGTCACAGCAAAATAAGGAAGAACTGGAGAAAGAACGCAGGCAGCTGGAGCGTCGTACCAAAGACTGTGAAAGCCGGCTCGAAAAACTGCAGGACAGGCTGAGTGAGGTTAAGACAAACAAGGAATGGGACGCCCTCCAGAAGGAGATGGATGCGGTCAAGGGTGAGCTCTCCGAAGAGGAAGAGCGTCTGCTTGTGGTGATGGAAGAGCTTGAAACGATGGGGGCGGAGGCGGAAACAGAAGGTGAGGAGCTGCAGGACTACCGTTCGAGTGCTGAGGCCGAAATCAAGGATCTCAAGGAGAAACTGGGCAGCGTCGACTCGAAAATGGCAAAGATACGCAGTGAGAGGGGCGCGCTGTCAGTGCAGATCGATGACGTTCTCAAGCGCATCTACAACCGGGTCAAACAGGGCAAGCAGGGCACGGCGGTAGTCCCCGTGGTGCGTGGAGCTTGTGGAGGTTGTTACAATAAGATTCCTCCCCAGACACTGACCGAAATTCGACGGGCCGAAAGGCCTATCACCTGTGAGAACTGCGGTCGGATAATCATCTGGTTCGGTGAGGTTGAAGAATCGTGAGCAACCCCCAGGGGCTCCTGGCCACCGCCCATGTTGACGGCGCATCCCGGGGTAATCCCGGTCATGCCGGCTTCGGGGTGCTCATTGCGGTAGATGGCGTGGGTGAGGTGTACCGCAGGGCGGGCTACCTGGGAGAGACAACCAACAACCAGGCCGAATATCATGCGCTGCTGCACTGTCTGGCAGCGCTGGAAGAGTTGGGGCTTTCCATGGGCGTAGTCTACTCCGACTCTGAATTACTGGTTAAACAGCTCTCTGGTGAGTATCGTGTAAAGGATCAACAACTACGTCCCCTCTGTGATGAGGCCAGAGCGCGCCTGGCGCGCCTGGAGGGGATTCGCATACAGCACCTGCGGCGCGAGGATAACACTGCGGCGGATGCGCTTGCGAATATTGGCATAGATTGGGGGGTAAAAAATCTCAAGGAGGCGGCCGGGTAATCGCGCTCTTCATCCGAAAGGGTAGAGGAGTGAGGAAAGTCCGGACTCCACAGGGCAGGGTGCTGGGTAACACCCAGGCGGGGTGACCCGACGGAAAGTGCCACAGAAAACATACCGCCTGCCTTCGGGCTGGTAAGGGTGAAAAGGTGGGGTAAGAGCCCACCGCCGTTCCGGGTGACCGGACGGGCACGGCAAACCCCTCCCTGAGCAAGGCCAAATAGGGGAGCAGAGGCGGCCCGTCTCGCTACGACTCCCGGGTAGGCCGCAACAGGCGGCGAGTAATCGTCGTCGCAGACAAATGATTACCGCCGGTCTTCGGACCGTAACAGAATCCGGCTTACAGGCCGCCTCCTTTTATTACGCCCCGATCGAAGCCCGCACTTCCTCGCCTGCCGATCGTGTGCTTCTTGTAGCCTCTAAGGTCACGTTCCTGGAGGATTGCGCTGGCAATGAACTTCCGCTGGCAGATCAGGGATCCAGCTCCCTCTTCGGTGGTGCGTGACCTGGCCCGGCAGACCGGGCTCGATCCCATCCTGCTCCACATCCTCTACCAGCGGGGAATCACCACCCCTTCAGAGATAGATATCTTCCTGGCCCCCGATCTGAGTATTGGGCACGACCCCTACCTGCTGATGGGCATGGAAGAGGCGGTGGCACGCATCCACGAAGCCGTGGACGCAGGTGAGCCGATCCGCATTCACGGAGATTACGATGTGGATGGAGTCACGGCGGTCGCTCTGATGGTCCGCGTGCTCCTCCGCCTCGGCGCACGTGTGGATGCTCATATTCCTCACCGCACAGAAGAGGGTTACGGCCTCAGCCTGGAGGCGGTGGAAAAGGCGCATGCCGAGGGGATTCGCGTTCTCGTCACGGTCGACTGCGGCATCACAGCGGGGAAAGAAGCCGTGCGCGCCCGCGAGCTGGGACTCGATCTCATCGTGACAGATCACCATACCCCCGGTCCAGAA
>JAUVWC010000304.1 GCA_030604325.1 Candidatus Zixiibacteriota bacterium
CACCCCGGGCACTTTCCCCGTCTTTATCCCAGAAATTTTTCTTGTACCAGGCGTACTCGATCACGAAGGGCAGCGCCAGGGTAATCCGAAGGCTGATTCCGGCCGAGCCGAGCGGTCCCAATCGACCGTTCTTCCACTTTGTGCGGGCTCCCTCGGCGAACAGTGCCAGCTGGAGAGGCCAGCCGCTCTGCTCGAATACTTTGATCGGCTCCAGCCCCATAATCTCAAGCGGCTGGAGGCGGAGTTCGGCATTTGCCAGTTCATAAGCAGATCCGTAGAGACTGTACAGATTCCAATAGCCGCGCAGGAAGAAACCGCCTCCCAGGAAGAAAAATTCCGGTTCCTCCCCGCTGGCGTGGCCCCAGGCCAGGCGCCCGGCGGCCACGATGTAGCGGTGCAGGGGCAGGTAGCCTCGAACGTCGGCAATCAGGTAGCGGTTGAACACGCTGAACCGGTCGGAGGCATTGAAGATATGGTCGTATAGTGCCGAGAAGACCCAACCCCGGTGAGGGCCCTGCGGACCCCAGGTGGAGACATCGCGGGTATAGCCGATCCCCAGCTCCACCTGCTTGAACTTGACGCTTCCTTCGGTGATTGTCCCCCGATGACGCCTTTCTATCGCCGCGCTGACGAAGATGTCCAGATCGCTGAATTGGCTGAACGGAAGGTTGAATTGAGCGTTGATCCCGGCCCGTTCACGGATGTAGAAGTCCTGCCGCATCAGGTTGAAGTAGACACCGCTGGTGCGGAACACCGAGGTTCCCAGTTTCAGCCGGTTTTTCTGGTTCCAGTAGGTGATCACCCACGAGAGATCTTTCAATCCTCTTCGCGGGCCGTTCCAGACGGCGGCACCCACCAGGTGATTGCCCAGGATATCGCTGAACCGGATCTCTGAGCCGAAAACGGATGTATTATAACTCCGGATACCCCCGAACTCGCTGGAAGCGTAGAAGTCGTCCAGGCTGAACGCCGGCCGGTAGGGATGACTCTCCAGCGGCTCAGAGGCCAGCAGGTCGGCGGTGGGAACTCGATCTTCCCCCCACGGCAGCCGCGTGCACCGCAGGCTGTCCGGAGACGGTGGCGGAGCACCGATGTGTTGATCGATGTCGGCACGACCGTCACTGACCCCTCGTTGCACATCGGAGACGGGCAACAGGTACAGTCTGTACTTTCCCTCATTGAAACCGGACACCAACAGTGTATCGGGTCCTACCGCTGCGGGAGTGAATACACCGGTGGCCACGTCGGTCACCTGCCGGGGGATTCCGCTTTCCACCCATTGATAGATATTGGACACGCCGGTGGCGTCCGACTGGAAGAAGAGCCGGTTTCCTGAGGGGGAGAGGTTGGCGTTCAGTTCGTTACCGGGGCCATCGGTAAGCTGGGTGATCGCGCCTGATTCCAGGTCATAGCTGAAGAGATGATAGGCGAAGGTGGACGGGGGGCTCGCCCTGTCGGAAGAGAAGACGATGCGGTTCTCCCACAGTACCGGCATCCGGTCACTGGCCAGATCGTTCGTCAGTCTGCGCTCGACCGAGCCGCCGGCGAGGTCGGCCAGATAGAGGTCCTGAAAGCCGTCCAGGCTCAGGCCGGAAAAGAGGATCCGGTCAGGGCTGCCGGCGAAGCGTACGCCCGAGATGGCGATCATGTCGGAAACTGCGGCGTCGAAGCCCACCTTTCTGCTGCCGACTCGTTCCAGTTGCCCATCCTGGTGCCTCACCAGATCCTGTATGTAGACCAGGTCACGGTCGCGGTGCTGAGCGGTGTACAACGTGCGGTAGCGGCCCTCTCCCATAGGCCAGATATCACCCCCTTCTGTCAGGATATGAATACTCTCTGTCGCGGGGGTGTTCTCCCTGGCCAGTTCCACCTGGTGTCCGCTCTCCAGGTCGAGCACGAGCACCGTGAATGTGTAGTTGTCCTGATATGCCTTGTAATACACCAGCCGGCCGTCCGGTGAGACGTTAGGCCACAGTCCTAGTGAGGCCTTGCCCACCATGCGCAGGTCGGTCACAAGGGTACGTCCCTCCAGCCAGGGCCTGTAATAATTTCTTAAATCCTCATGCCACTGCTCACTGAGCTCGTCCAGATCTATCTCCAGCCACCACTCCAGCAGCCGTTCGAAGCTCATCAATTTGTAGGCCTCGTCCTCGTAGGCCTGTTTCTGTCGGCGAATGATCAGTTTGGCAGATTTCCCCTCCCAGTTGAACAGCATGCCGCGGTCGGGGCGGTAGAAGGCGGGAGCCCCGTCGGGATCGGAGATGATGCGGAACCACTGCCCGTCGAGCTGGATATTCTCCGACATAGAGACCAGGTCCTCGACGGCTGTCCCGTCGAGTGTGTCCACGAGTCCTGCGGTAGTCTCGGCTCTCCATCCCGTCGGCGTTTTCACCACCGGTATGTCCTTGTCCCCGGCGCGTACAAAGGGCGGTTGCAGGTA
>JAUVWC010000233.1 GCA_030604325.1 Candidatus Zixiibacteriota bacterium
ACGTCTGTTCAGCGTGAGCGGACGCGTGGCCCGCCCCGGCGTTTACGAGGTAGAGATGGGCGTGCCGTGGACGGCCCTGCTCGACGACTTGGCCGGTGGTCCCGGCCGGGGAAAACCGTTCAAGGCAATCTATCCCGGCGGCTCCTCCACCCCCCTGCTAACCGCCGAAGAGGCCGGCGGTTCGACCATCGATTTCGAATCGGCCATGGAGACGGGCACCTTCCTCGGTTCGGGAGGAACGATCGTGCTGGACGCAGAAGATGATCTGGTGGATGCCACCCTCAACGTGGCCCAGTTCTACGATCGGGAGAACTGCGGCCAATGCACTCCCTGCCGGGAGGGGTGCCGGTGGATGGTGAACATCCTGCAGCGCATCGCCGACGGCCTCGGCACCGCCGAGGATCTCGACCTGCTGCTCGATGTAACCGACCACATCACCGGCAACACCGTGTGCGCCTTCGGCGACGGCGCCGCGGCCCCTATTGCCTCAGCGGTCCGCAAATTCAGGGGCGATTTCGAGGCCCGCATAACCGGCGCACCATTCGTGGAGGAACCTGCCTGATGCCGGCCACCGAACGTTCGCTGAAAGCTCATATGGGGGAGGGAACGACCTCCTTCATCCACCCGGCTACAGGTGAGCCCGCCGTCAGTGTCAACATTGACGGCCACCAGTTCCGGGTTCCTCGCGACATCACCATCATGGAGGCCGCGCTCAGCCACGGCATAGAGATCCCCCACTTCTGCTACCATCCGGGACTCACTCCCGAGGGGAACTGCCGCATGTGCCTGGTGGAGATAGCGGGCCGGCCCAAGCTGGAGCCCTCCTGCATCATACCCGTCGGGGACGATATGGTGGTCTATACCAACTCCGAGGCGGTAGTAGAGGCCCGCCGGGCCATCATGGAGTTCCTGCTGTTGAACCATCCCCTCGACTGCCCGTGGTGCGACAAGGCCGGCGAGTGCATGCTGCAGGACAACGCCTACCGTCACGGCTCCGGCCGGACCCGCCACCAGATGCTCAAGCACACTTGGCCGGTGAAGGATTTCGGCCCGAAGCTGAAGATGTACATGAACAGGTGTATACAATGTACGCGTTGCGTGAGGTTCCTGAGCGAAGTCGATGGGGGGGAAGAGTTTTCCCTCTTCCAGCGCGGCGCCGATGTGGATGTGGGCACCTATATCAGTCACAGCCTCGCCAGCAACTACCAGGGCTGCCTGGCCGACGTCTGCCCGGTGGGAGCGCTGGTGACCAAACCTTTCCTCTACCGTGCCCGGGTGTTCTACCTCGAGTCACAGCCGAGCGTTTGTCCCCTGTGCAGCGCCGGCTGCTCAATCTATGTGGACCGCTACTTCAACCGTGTTGCCCGCCTGCGCCCCCGCCCCAACCCGGAAGTCAACGACTGGTGGATGTGCGACCGCGGCCGCTTCGAAACAGAATGGATCGAGGAGGAGAGAATCGTCTCTCCTGCCCTTCGCACAGAAGGCACGCTGGCCGATGGCAGCTGGCAGGCAGCCCTGGACGCCGCCGCCACCGCCCTCCAGGCAGCCCGAGGGGGAAAGGTAGGCGGCATCATCTCCGCCGGCGCCTCCTGTGAAGAGATCTACCTGTTTAACACACTGATCCGCGGTCTGGCCGGACACCTCTCACCCTGGTACGGCCCCGGCGGGCGCATCGACCCTGCGGCCAAGATCGACTTCCTCTACCGCCGCGATCCGAATGCGAACACGCGGGGTCTGGAGGCAGTTGTCACCGATCTCGTAGAGCTCGACTCCCTGCTTCAGCTCATCGAGGGGGGCGGGCTCACCACGCTGGTCGTACTGGGCAGGGGGCTGGACGAAGCGACCGCCGGCCGTCTGGCCGGCCTCGAACAGCTGATCGTCATCTCCAGTCATCGCACGCCGGCGGTGACGGAGGCCACGGTGGTGCTGCCCGGTGCGGTGTGGGTCGAGAAGAACGGCACCTACGTCAACGGGGACGGCCACCTGCAGCGTTTCAACAGGGCAGTGGACATCGCCACCCGGGCCAGGCCGGAAACCACCATCCTCGCCCGCCTCATCGAGCGATGCGGCCTCGGCACTGCCCCCCATGATCCGGCGTCTATCTTCAACGAACTCGGGCGGCAGCGGGGACCGTTTGCCGGACTGAGCTGGGAGCAGATCCCGCCGAATGGCTGCCGGATCGAACTCCAGCCGCGCCAGGTCGAGGCGGGGTCGTCCGGCAGTGAGGCCACCTCCGATCCCCGCCCGGAGATCGAAGAATGAGCCCCCTGCTCACGACCATCCTCATCGACTCGGTAAAAATCGCCGTCGTGCTGGCCTTTCTCATGGGGGCGGTGGCCTACACAACCTACGGCGAACGACGCTTCGCCGGATTCTTCCAGGGAAGGTTGGGGCCGAACCGGGCCGGACCGGGCGGTCTGCTGCAGCCCCTGGCGGATGGAATCAAGTTCATGTTCAAGGAGGATTTCGTCCCCCGCTACACCGACCGCTTCCTCTACCGGGTGGCGCCGGTGGCGGCATTCGTGCCTACCCTCATCCTGGTCGGTGTGATCCCCTTCGGCCCGGACCTCGTGCTGGGGGAGCTGGTGGTACCGATTCAGATCGCCGATCCGAACTTCGGCGTTCTCTACTTCTTCGCCATCGCCTCGTTCGGAGTATACGGCGTCATCATAGCCGGCTGGGCCTCCAACAACAAATACAGTGTCATGGGCAGCATGCGGGCGGCGTCGATGATGATAAGTTACGAGATCGGCCTCGGGCTGGCAGCCATCGGAGTGTTTATGGCCGCCGGTTCGGTGCACATGTCCACCATCGTATCCCAGCAGGGAGCCTTTGGCGGATGGTATATCTGGAAACAGCCCCTCGGCTTCCTCATCTTCCTGGTGGCCACCTTCGCCGAAACCCACCGCATCCCGTTCGATCTCCCCGAGGCGGAGCAGGAGCTGGTGGGCGGCTACCATACCGAATACGGCAGCATGCAGCTCGGCCTCTTCCAGATGGGGGAATACGCCCACCTGGTCGCCGGCAGTGCCCTGATGGTGGCCCTCTACCTGGGCGGCTGGCAGTTCCCCCTGCTCGATGTGCTTGCCCCCTCCCCCATCCTCTACGCCCTGGCCGGCACCGGCGTGATGGCGGCCAAGACCTTTGTCGTTATTTTCCTGTTCATCTGGGTGCGCTGGACGATTCCGCGCTTCCGCTACGATCAACTCATGCGGCTGGGCTGGAAGGTGCTCCTGCCGCTGGCCCTGTTCAATATCATGTTCACCGCTCTGCTGATACTGATCT
>JAUVWC010000114.1 GCA_030604325.1 Candidatus Zixiibacteriota bacterium
CCCGGCACCGAAGTGGAGCTTGTATCACTTCGCGTCGAGGGGCACGGCCCGAGCGCGGCCGAGCTGGATGAGTTGCTACCGCCGCTAGACGACGGCCGGGCAGGGAAGAGGTCCTCCGGCGGCGCAGAGCCGCGCCACGACTCGTTTCCAGTCCGTTCCCTTATATGGGAGGGAGAGAGCCTGGAGGCGGCCCAGATACCGAGGAATGAGCTCCGGCCGGGTCAGCACTTGCGCGGACCGGCCCTTATTCACGAGTTTTCAGCAACAACGATTGTGCCTCCTGACGCCGTGGTGGAGGTAGGCCCGTACGGGGATCTGCTGATGAGCGTATAGTGTCCCGAGTCATAAATCCGTCGGAATTCATCCTCCGCTGCATCCGCACCGGCGGCGTTGCGCCTCCTCGACTAAGGAGCCTACCGGAAAAACGCTCCGGCTGCGGATTGCTCTAGGAGAGGGATGGAAACACGAGAGAGGAGACCTGTAGTGTCCGATCTTCCCGAACATGCCGGACTGTCCACGCGAGCCGTCCACGCCGGGGAGGGCAGGGATCCGGCCACAGGCGCAGCCACCGTTCCCATCTACCAGACGGCCCCCTTCGGTTTCCCCACCGCCCGGGCTCTCGAGGACGCATTTCTGAAGCCGAAAGAGGGCGAATATATCTACAGCCGGATGGGTAATCCCACCGTGCGGGCTCTGGAGAGGAAGGTCACCGCCCTCGAGGGGGCCGAAGACGCCGTGGCGGCGGCTTCAGGCATGGCCGCCATCAGCACGGCCATGTTCACACTGCTTACGCCGGATACCCGCCTGGTCGCCTACCGGGATCTCGCCGGGGGTACCTCCGGGTTCTTCCACCGCGTACTGGAGCCGTGGGGCGTGGAGGTGGTCTGGGTAGAGGTGGGCGCGGAAACGGGTGACGGTGCGGTGCTCGAAGAAGCGCTGGGCGGCAGTGCCAGTGTCCTCTATCTGGAGACCCCCACCAATCCGACACTGAAGGTGGTGGACATCGAGGCCGCTGCCCGGCTGGGCCACGGCGCCGGCGCCACCGTGGTGGTGGACAGTACGTTTGCCACGCCGATTCTGCAGAACCCTCTGGAGCTGGGGGCCGATCTTGTGGTGCACAGCCTCACTAAATACCTGGGCGGCCACGGCGACACGACGGGCGGTCTGGTGGTCGGAGGGGCGGAGGCCATAAAGGAGGTACACAGCCGTCTCGTGGATATGGGGGGCGTCATGGATCCCCTGGCGGCGTTTCTGATCATGCGCGGGGTGAAGACGGTGAAGGTGAGGCTGCTCCAGACCACGGAGAACGCTCTGGCCATCGCCCGCCATCTGGAGGCCCACCCTCGGGTACGCAGGGTAAACTACCCCGGACTACAGTCGAGCCCCTACCACGAGGTGGCCGTGCGGCAGATGCGTGCCTTTGGGGGGATGCTCTCCTTCGAGGTGGATGCGGACCTGGAGGAGGTCCGCCGTGTCGTGGATTCATTCCGCATGATCCCCATCATTCCAAGCTTGGGAAGCGTGGAGACAACGCTTCTCTTGCCAGCGGTCTCTTCACACTACAAGTTGAGTAGTGCCGAACGGGAGGCGATGGGGATCCCCGACGGCCTGATCCGCCTGTCGGTAGGCATCGAAGACATCAACGACATCCTGGGGGATCTCGATTACGGCCTGGCTGTTCTGGATTGAACGACCGGAACAGGCAGGGACCGTTGTCTTGGAGAGGATCTTAACGTCATGTGCCCGGAGTCAGACTTACACGCACCGGACGAGACGCCGGAAACCAGCGGCGGAACCGACCCCTGCTCGGAGACCGTAGACGTAGTCGGGATCGGCTCCTGCATGATGAACTACGTAGCCCTGGTACCCGAGCTGGGACACTCGCAGCGAAAACGCCACAGCCAGGGGCTGGAAGTCGCCCCGGGAGGCGCCACCGTTCTGAGCTTGATACAGCTTGCCCGCCTGGGCATCAGCACGGCCTGGCTGGGGATCCTGGGTGACGATGATGACAGCTCCCGCATACTGAAACATCTTGAAGAAGAGAAGATCATGACCCGCGGCATCGAGCGTCGCAGGAACAGCCGGTCACCCTTCTCCTGGGTAACGGTCACCCCCAACGGGGACAGGAGCACTTTCGTTTTCCCCAACGTGCTCAGCGATCTGACCGCCGAGAACGTCAGCGCCGCCATGGTGGGGTGTATCGACAGCTGCCTTCACTTCCATACCGACATATCCACCATCCCCCTGCGCACCAATCTGCAGGCCATCGAGGTGGCCTACGCCGCCGACTGTATGGTCTTCACCGATGTGGACTCCGATCCGGTCTACCTGGTCGAGGAGGTCGGCCTGGGCAGGCCGAAGGAACTGGAAGCCATTCTGCAGAAGACAGACGTTTTGAAGATGTGCCAGTCCGCGGCGCTGAGGATAACGGGGGAGAAGACCCCGGCCGCGGCATGCCAGCGTCTGCATGAGACCTACCAGCCGCGCTATACGGTGGTTACGGCTGGCAGGTCAGGGAGCTACATGATTTACGATGGAGAAGTGTGGCATATTCCCGCCCTCGGAGGTCCCGCGGTGGATTCCACCGGGGCCGGAGGCGCTTACTACGGCGGCCTTTCGTATGCACTGCTGACCGGCATCAGGGGTGAGAGCGCCGGCTACTTCGCGGCCGCCTGTGCTGCATTCGCCTGTTCGCGTGTCGGCTCCCTCCACCTTGGCACACGGGAGGACATCAATACCATTCTATCAGGGGAAGAGGTGGAGGAAGCGGCTGAATCAGACCTTTCTGACGTCTTATAATGTCCGCTGAGCTTCACAGCTCTGGCCGACATGGATCCGATCCTACTCGAGGTATATAAGCACCGTTTCGCCGGCATCGCCGATGAGATGGGGGCCGTGCTCCAGCGTTCATCCTCCTCACCCAACATTAAGGAACGTCGCGATTATTCCTGTGCGCTGTTCGATTCCGGGGCGCGGGTGATTGCCCAGGGAGACCACCTGCCGGTGCATCTTGGCAGTATGCCCCGTTCGGTCGCTGCCGCACTGGCCGGTGGCCCACTGCAGCCCGGCGAGATCATCCTGCTGAACGATCCGTTTGCCGGCGGAACCCACCTGCCCGACCTGACCATGGTGGCTCCCGTGTATCAAGCCACCCCCGAAATCCTCGACATCCCCGCGGCCTCCGCTCCACCATTCTATGTAGCATCCAGGGCCCATCATGCCGATGTGGGTGGCATAGCCCCCGGTTCAATGGCCGTAGCGGTTGATATCTACCAGGAGGGCCTTCGTATTCCACCGGTGCGGCTGCGGCGCGAGGGCTGTCAGGAGCCGGACCCGGACATGGTGAGGCTGCTGATGGCCAACGTTCGCACGCCCGAGGAACGGGAAGGGGACATTCGGGCGCAGATGGCCTCGCTCGATGTCGGCACCCGGCGTCTCCACGAGCTTATGGGCGACCACGGTGTGGAAGAGCCGGTGGCCTATGTGGGGCACCTGATCGAGTATGCAGAGCGGATGACCCGGGCGCTCATCGCCGATCTGCCCGATGGCACCTATCGCTTCGAGGACAGGCTCGATGACGACGGGATGGGCAGCGGGCCGTTGCCTATCCGCGTGGCCGTGACCATCGAGGGGGATGAGGCGGAGGTGGATTTCACCGGCACCGCACCCCAGTGTGTGGGGCCGCTCAATGCGGTCGAAGCTGTCACCCTCTCCGCCACGGTGTATGTGTTCCGCTGCCTGCTCGACCCGGCGGTACCTCCCAACCACGGGTCCTTCGCTCCCATCCGGTTGATCGCGCCCGAAGGAACCCTGGTCAATGCCCGGCCTCCGGCGGCAGTTGCCGCGGGTAATGTGGAGACCAGCCAGCGCCTGGTGGATGTGCTGTTCGGCGCGCTGGCGCAGGCTGCTCCCGATCGGGTGCCGGCGGCCAGCCAGGGAACTATGAACAACCTGAGTATCGGCGGCATCGATCCCCGCACGGGTGATTCCTTTACCTACTACGAGACCACAGGTGGGGGAATGGGGGGAAGGCCGGGCAGCCCCGGCCCCTCGGCCATCCACTGTCACATGACGAATACCTGCAACACCCCCGTGGAGGCCCTCGAACACTCCTATCCCTTGAGGGTGGAGCGATACGGGGTGCGTGAGGGTTCGGGGGGAGTCGGAAAACACGCGGGGGGAGACGGAATCGTCCGGCAGTTGCGACTGCTTGCGCCGGCTACGGTGAGCCTGCTGTGTGAGCGGCGCGCCTTCGGGCCGTACGGTCTTCAGGGGGGCGAGGCGGGACGTCCGGGAGGGGGGGCCCGGCTGCATGCCGACGGAGGGGAGGAGCCGATGGATGGTAAGGGAACGTGGCAATTCGAGAGGGAAGAGGGCATCAGGCTGGAAACGCCCGGCGGTGGAGGCTGGGGCAGCGTCGAGGAGCGGTGCACTTAATTGGATGCATTACTGATCCTGGAAGACGGGCGCAGCTTTCCCGGTAAATCGTTTGGGGCGACGAAGGAAGTTACGGGCGAAGTGGTCTTCAACACCGCTATGACCGGATACCAGGAGATCCTCACCGATCCCTCCTACGCCGGTCAGATCGTGGCCATGACTTACCCGCTGATCGGCAACTACGGTGTTACACCGGAGGACGCTGAGTCGCGCGGGGTCTGGCCCGAGGGGTTCGTGGTGCGTGAGTACTCGGACCTATTCAGCAACTGGCGGGGCCGCCAGGACCTGACGCTCTACATGCGCGAGCACGGAGTGGCCGGTATCACTGGTGTTGACACACGCGCCCTGACCCGCCATATCCGCTCCGCCGGGGCAATGCGCGGCATAATTTCTACCTCTTCCGACGCCGATACACTTCTCGCCCGTGTTCGCCGAAGTCCGCAGATGGTGGGCCGCGACCTGGTGCATGAGGTAACGATCTCCGAGCCGTACACGTGGGACTGTCCCAGCCCTCCCCCCTTCGGCATTGCCGACGAGCAGGCGCCGGCAGAAACAGTACCCGAGGATGAGCCACCCCTGCCGGCTGGATTGCTCCGGGTTGCGGTAATTGATTACGGGGTGAAGCAGAACATCCTTCGCAGGCTGGTGGATGTCGGGGGATCCGTGAGCGTCTATCCCGCCGACACTGCTGCCGAAGAAGTACTGGGGGTAACCCCTCACGGGGTGGTATTCTCCAACGGACCGGGAGATCCCGCTGCCCTGCCTTCTATCGTGGAGCAGGCGCGCATCCTGGCCCGCTCGGTTCCCTCCTTCGGAATCTGCCTCGGCCATCAGATCCTGGGACAGGTTTTCGGTTACGAGACCTACAAGCTGAAGTTCGGCCACCACGGCGCCAACCACCCGGTGAAGCGGCTGGAGACGGGCCG
>JAUVWC010000274.1 GCA_030604325.1 Candidatus Zixiibacteriota bacterium
AAGACGAACAAGACGAAACAGGTTACCAGGAGCAAAAGCCAGAAGTCCCACTCGCTGAGCGGTCGATAGACCTGTGCGGCGTTGCTGGCCCTGGCAGCAGGGCTGCCGCAGAGGGCCGCGTTTTCAAACCGAATTGCCTACCGGGAGCTGGTGAATCATGGAAAGGATAGCCACCAAGATCCTGAATGCGGGGTCCGTGAGCTTCCGCTGAGCCCCCATGAAAAACCGCGGGTCGCGATTGGCAACGTCTTTTTCTCTACCGGAAAATACCGCGCGAAGGAATGCTGTAGTTATGTTGAAAAACCGCCATCATCCCCGAAATCCACCTTGTCCATCAGCATAGCCTTTAATCCGTTGAACCCTTCTCGCGTGTGCGCCGCCAGCTGCTCCTGGGCTTCACTGCCGCGTTTCAGCACCTCCTCCACTGTTGCCACCACGTTCTCAGTGCCCAACTCGGCCAGGGAGGAGTGCACAAAGGCCACCATTTTCTCTACCTGCTCGGCCATGGTGGTGATCTGATGGTCACCGGGATCGGCCACCCTGGCATCAAAGCCGAAGCGGGTAGCCTTCCACAGGGCATCATTGAGGTATTCCAGCTCGAAGTCCTGCTGCAAATGGTTGCTGCGCAGCTCTCGGACACAGTGGTGGCAGATGGCCTGGCTCAGGGCCACCAGCATTTCGGTGCGCCGGAGGGAGCGTTGCATATCGGACACCCGGAACTCCACCGTCCCGTAGCTGGCGTGGGGTCGGATCTTCCACCAGATCTGCCGGGGGAGGTAGATAGATTCCACGGCCAGGTAGGTCTCCAGCACCTGTTGGAAGTGCTCAAAGTCGCGGAACGTACCGGGGATATTGGTCCGGGGGAAGGCCCCGAACTGGAACGTGCGAGCCGAGAGCATGCCGGTATTGCGGGCGCGGAAAAAGGGTGAGTTGGTGGACAGGGCCAGCAGGGGGGCCAGCCAACGCCGGGCAGCATTGGTAACGGCAATGGCCGTCTCCGCGTCCGGAAGCGCCACGTGGACATGGATAGCGAAGGTGATATTCCGCCGAGCATAATAATGGAGCTGATCAGCCACCCACTTATAGCCCGGGCTGTCCACAAACCGCTGCTCATCGCCCAGGGCGGTGGGATGGGTGCCGCTGATACCGATGCGGAAGCCCAACTCCCTTCCCAGCTCACGGACCCGACGTCGAAAATGCCTGATGTGCTCCATGGTTTCACGTACCGATGGAGACGCCGGGGTGTTGATTTCGATCTCCGACAGGATCAGCTCATAACTGAAGCGCTCCTGCTCATCTTCGGCGAGTCGGGCCAGGATACTGTCGGCGCGCGGCACCAGGTCGCCGGTGGTGGGATGACAGAGCATATACTCTTCTTCCACCCCTACCGTAAAGCTTCGGTCATGGGTAAACAGATCGGCGTATTTTGACATGTCCCTGGGGGATTGGCTCAGACTAGAAGACGGTATCCTCCATCCAGACACCCAACTCCTCCTTCATGGCGGCCGTGATTTCACTAAGGGTGACATAAGCCCTGGCCGCTTCGATCACCGGGTAAAGGATGTTTTCCGAAGAATGGCACGCCTCGCGGATATGCCCGAGGGACACCTCCACGGCGTTGGAGTCACGCCGAGCCCGGAGGGATTCAAGCTTCCGTCGCTGCCGACGCTCAACTTCATCCGATATCTCGAGGACGGGGATGTCCGGGGTTTCCTCTTCGTTGACGAACTCGTTCATGCCCACGATGAACCGCCGTTTGGCATCCACCGCCTTCTGGTAATCATAGGCTGCGCGGGCGATCTCCCGCTGGAAAAAGCCCGCCTCGATGGCTTCAATAACGCCCCCAAACTCATCAATTTTCTGGAAATAAGCCTCCGCCTGTTCTTCCATCTTGTCCGTGAGGGCTTCCACGAACCAGGAGCCGGCCAGGGGGTCGATGACGTTGGCGGCGCCGGTCTCGTAAGCGATCAGCTGCTGGGTGCGCAGGGCGATCACGGCGGCCCTTTCGGTGGGCAGGGCGATGGTCTCGTCCATGGCGTTGGTGTGCAGGGAGTTGGTGCCTCCCAGGACCGCCGCCAAGGCCTGAAAGGCGGTGCGGGAAATGTTGTTCTCCGGCTGCTGCTCGGTCAGGCTGCACCCGGCGGTCTGGGTGTGAAATCTCAGCCTCCAGGACCGGGGATCTTTGGCGCCGTACTTGTTTTTCATCTTCCGGGCCCAGATTCGCCGGGCGGCCCGGAACTTGGCGATCTCTTCAAAGAAGTCCAGGTGGGAGTTGAAGAAGAAGGAGATGCGGGGGGCGAAGGCATCCACGTCCATTCCCCGCTGCATGCCGTGCTCTATGTAGGCGAACCCGTCGGCCAGGGTGAAAGCCAGCTCCTGGGCGGCGGTACTCCCCGCTTCGCGAATGTGATAGCCACTCACTGAGATGGAATTGTAGCGGGGCATCTCGCTGGTGCAGAACTCGATCATGTCGGTGACGATGCGCATGGACTCCCGGGGCGGGACGATCCAGTCTTTCTGAGCGATGTACTCCTTGAGGATATCCGCCTGCAGGGTTCCGGTAAGGTCCCGCCGGGGCACGCCCTGCTCCTCAGCCGCGGCCACATAAAAGGCCAGCAGGATAAAGGCGGGGCCGTTAATGGTCTGGGAGACGCTGATGGACCCCAGATCAATGCCGTCAAAGAGGGTCTCCATGTCCTCCAGCGACGAGACGTTGACGCCGCACCGGCCCACCTCGCCCAGAGAGGAATCGGCGTCGGCATCGTAGCCCATGAGGGTAGGCATGTCGTAGGCCACGGACAGGCCCGTCTGGCCGTGCTTC
>JAUVWC010000070.1 GCA_030604325.1 Candidatus Zixiibacteriota bacterium
CCAGCCCGAAAACTCCGGCGCCAGTTACCAGCGCTTCTCACTGCGCCACGGCTCGTCGCTGGCTGTGGCTTCGGTGGCCGCCAGAATCATCCTGGAGAAGGAAGAGGAGAAGAAGGAGGAGAAGGAGGAGGAGAAGAAGAATAAGAAAGACAAGAAAATAGCAGATGCCCGGATCGTCCTGGGAGCGGTGGCACCCACCCCCCTGCCCGCCCTCGACTGCATGGACCTGCTGGCCGGGCAGCCGCCCTCAGAAGAACTCTACCGGCGCGCTTCAAAGGCTGCCGCTGAAGAGGCGAAGCCGATCACCGACATCAGAGGCAGCGAGGATTTCCGGCGAAGCCTGGTCGAGGTGCTGACCTTCCGGGCGCTGCGGGAAGCGGCGGCAAGAGCAGAGGGAGCTGAAAGGGCCGGGGGGGCTCCGGTATGAGTAACGAACTCCTCATAACACTGCACATCAACGGCCGCCGGCACGTGGTCGGCACGAGGCCCGTCACGACCCTCCAGCAGATCCTCCGCAGCAACCTCGGACTCACCGGCACTAAGAACGGCTGTGAAACGGGCGACTGCGGCGCCTGCACGGTGATAATGGACGGACGTGCTGTCGCATCCTGTCTCGTACTGGCCGTCGAAGCCGACGGAAGCGAGATCACCACGATCGAGGGACTGTCGGACAACGGCCAGCTCCATCCGCTCCAGAAATCATTCATCAAGCACGGCGCGCTGCAGTGCGGATTCTGCACTCCCGGGATGATAATGGCCGCCGTGGCCCTGATTGACCGCAACCCCGAGCCCAGCCGGGATGAGATTCTCGCCGCTCTGGGGGGCAACCTGTGCCGCTGCGGTTCCTACAACCGGATCATCCGCGCCATCGAGGGATGGAAGGAGTACGCCGGCAGCGAGCTGGATACCGATCCCCGCGCCGAAGATGAACGCGATCAGGAGCGTGACCTCAGCGTCGTCAGCCACGGCGTCACCCGCTACGACGCACCCGACAAGGTCTCCGGCCGGGCCAAGTACACGGCCGACATCCGGCTGCCGGACATGATCTATGGCAAGATCCTCAGAAGCCCCATCCCGCACGGCACCATCCGCCGCATCGACACCAGCCGCGCCCGGGCGCTCCCCGGCGTGCTGGCCGTCATCACCGGAGATGATGTCCCCGACACATACTACGGCGTCAGCCCCGCCCGCTACGACGAGCAGGTGCTGGCCAAGGAACGCGTACGCTACGTGGGTGATGAAGTAGCCGCGGTGGCAGCCCTGGACGAAGAGACGGCCCAGCAGGCGCTCGAGCTCATCGAGGTGGAATATGAGGAGCTGCCGGCCGTCTTCGACCCGGATGAGGCGATGGCACCGGGCGCGCCGCTCATCCATCCGGAGAACCCACGTTTCGCCGAAAACATCAATACCCGCGTGTCGTGGGATTTCGGCGATGTGGAGAAGGGGTTCGCCGAGGCCGACCACATCCGCGAGCAGCGATTCGTGGGCAACCGCCCCTACCAGACACCGATCGAGCCGCACGCGGCCATCGCCCGCTGGGAGCACCACGGCGGCAAACTGACCCTCTGGTCATCCACCCAGGTGCCGCATTACGTGCAGCACATGATCTCCCGGGTTTTCGACATCCCCATGGGCGACATCCGGGTCATCCGGCCGGCGGTGGGCGGCGGCTTCGGGGGGAAGGCGGAGACCACGCCGCTGGAGCTGTGCGCGGTCATCCTGGCCCGCAGGACAGGCCGGCCGGTGATGATGAGATATTCACGGGAGGAGATGTTCTACCACTTCCGCGGCCGTCATAAGCAGTACCTCGACCTCAAGATCGGCGTGAAGAAGGATGGCACCATCACCGCCGTCGATTCGCGGGCCGTGCTGGACGGGGGCGCCTACACCTCGTTCGGGGTGATCACCGCCTACTATGCCGGGGCGATGCTCCCCACCCTCTACAAGTTCTCCAACTATCGGTTCGAGGGCCTGCGCGTCTACACCAACCTGCCGGCCAGTGGCGCCATGCGGGGCCATGGTGTGCCGCAGCCCCGCTTCGCCTTCGAGTCGCTGCTGGACATGATCGCCGAGGATCTGGATCTCGACCCAATCGATATCCGCCTGCGCAACGCCATGGAGCCCGACACACGGACCTGTAACGCCCTCGACATCGGCTCCTGCGAGTTCAGGGCCACCCTGGAGCGGGCCCGGAAGGAGTCGGGGTGGACCGAGAAGAGGGGCAAGCTCCCGCCCGGCCGCGGTATCGGTGTCGGTTGCGGAGGCTTTGTTTCCGGGGCGGGCTATCCGATCTACCGCTCCAATTTCCCCCACTCCAACGCCGTCATCCGGGTGCACGAGGACGGCCATGCGGTCTCGCTGCATATAGCCGCGGCCGAGATCGGTCAGGGCAGCGACACGGTGCTGGTCCAGATCGCAGCCGAGGAACTGGGGATACCGTACGATCGCGTCTGGCTCGCCGAATGCGACTCGGTCCTCAGTCCACTAGACCTCGGTTCATACTCCAGCCGCGTCACCCTCATGGCCGGCAGCGCCGTGCAGATGGCCGCGGCCGAAGTTAAAGCGAAACTCTTCGAGGTGGCCGGCCGGCACCTCGATTGCGACGCACAGGGTCTGAGAGTCGGCGACGGGCGGATCCACCTCGAGGCGGACCCCGAGGTGGGAATGGACTGGGACGAGGCGGCGCGTCTCGCCTTTGCCGAGTCGGGCCCTCTGGTCGGCACCGGCTATTACCGGCCGCCCGAAGGGATGGGGGGCGACTTCAAGGGAGGCGCCGTGGGCACCTCACCCGCCTTCAGCTTCGCCACGGCCATCTGCGAGGTGAGCGTCGACCTGGAGACCGGATACGTCACCGTGGAGCGGTTCACCGACTTCAGCGACTCGGGTACGGTGATCAACCCGGTTACCTTCCACGGCCAGGTGGAGGGCGGAATCATCATGGGACTGGGAGAGACCCTGCTGGAGGAGACCGTACACGATGGAAGCGGCGTGATTATCAACCCCGACCTGCGCGCCTACCTTATCCCGACCATCGGCGATGCACCGCAGATTCATTCAGTGGCGGTCGAGAGCTATGAGCCGCGTGGCCCGTTCGGCGCCAAAGAGATCGGCGAGGGATGTCTGCTGCCGGTACTGGGAGCCATCGCCAACGCCATATATGACGCGTGCGGGGTGCGCGTGACTGAGCTGCCTATCACGCCGGAAAAGATCCTGGGCGGACTGAAGAAGCAAAAGAGCCAGCAGCAGGATTGAGAACCGGCAAGCGAGTTATATGGACTCCAGGATGAGGGCGATGCCCTGGCCGCCGCCGATGCACATTGTGACCAGCCCATACCTCTTTTTTATCCTGCGCAGCGCATAGATGCAGGTCAGGGTCAGGATGGCGCCTGTTGCGCCCAGCGGGTGGCCCATGGCGATGGCATTCCCCATGAGGTTTATCTTCTCGGGATCGATCCCCATCTCCTCGAAATCGCGTATGCAGGCCAGCGACTGCGGTGCGAATGCTTCGTTGAGTTCAATTATATCCAGGTCTCCACCAGTGAGTCCGGCCACCTCCAGAGCCTTCCGCGTGGCGGGTACCGGCCCCCAGCCCATTATCTGCGGATCGCAGGCGGCTACGCCCATGCCGATTATGCGCGCAATGGGCTTGAGCCCGTACTCCTCGGCATCGGACTCCCGTCCGATCACCATCGCCGCCGCCCCGTCCACCACGGCGCTCGCGTTGCCCGCAGTGATTATCCCGCCCTGCTCGAAGGCGGCGCGGAGTCTGGCCATCTTCTCCAGCGATACATCATCCAGGATATGGGTGTCGTACTTGACCTCGATCGGTGCCTCGGTCCCGTCCCCGTGAACCGTGACCGGCTCTATCTCCTCATCGAACCACCCCTCGTCGCGGGCGCGCCGCGCATTGACGTGCGAGCGGTAGCCGAACTGATCGGCCTCCTCGCGCGTGATGCCATAACGCCGGCCGAGCTCCTCGGCCGTATTGGCCATGGACATCTGTGCCCCGGGGTCGTAGAGGTACATTAGGAGGGAATCCTGCAGATAGCTTCCCGGCGGCAGCTGCCGGACGTCCAGTGGACCGTACTTCTGCACTACCGGACCGACCTCCCGCCCGCGATAGTTGTAGAGGCAGAAGGGATTCTGCATGCTCTCGCTGCCTCCAACCACGGTAAAGGGACGGGCCTGGTCGTGGCGCACTCCCGCCAGGATCATCTCCGCCCCCACGGCGATGGCCTCGGCACCACTGCCGCAGATGCGGGCCACGGTCAGAGCGGGGACATCATCATCGAGTCCGGCGCGCCAGCGCATACCCTGAGCGGCGTAAATCGAATCTCGGTGCGTCTGTTGGGCCATCCCCATCACGACATGACCGATGAGCCCCCGGTCGATCTCCGTATTCTCCAGCGCCGTCGTGATGGCCATGCCGCCGAGCTGGGTTGCGGAGAAACGCGAAAAGAGCCCCGGACTCCTGTTATCCACCAGGATGTCCGCCCTGGGGGTTCTGCGGCCGCCGTCGAGAATGACTATTGAAGTATCCTTGCCCATGGTCCTCTCCGCTCACTCGTTCATGAAAGCCGCCGGAACCCGGGGGCCGTTCTGGATGAAGTTAGTCATTCCTATGTCGTAGTCTACCGTCTGCCGGCACCGGCCGAACGCCGCCGCCTCCACTTCCAGTCCCTCGGAAAGCGGCCTGCTCACCCCCTCCCGGACCGCCTCGACCAGGATCGCGTCAATGACCAGTGAATGGTGGCCGATGTCTAACCGAGGCAGATCCTTCGGCACCTCCAGCGGCTCCGGGCTTACGGGGGACAGCTCGACCTCACCGGCCAGGTGACGGCGGATGAGATCCCTGGCGGCACCCACGATATCGGTGACTGGTTCGCCCGCCGCCCATCCCAGTTCGCACGCCTCCTCCGCCCCGACAGACCGGCCGCTGCGCAGCAGATCGAGTGCCCGCTCGAGACCGATCAAGCGGGGCAGCCGCTGGGTCGCGCCGTATCCGGGGATGATCCCCAGGTTCACCTCCGGCTGGCCCAGCATCAGCCTCTTACCGACCACCCTGCCATGACACGACATACACAGCTCTGAGCCCCCGCCCAGAACCGGACCGTTCACCGCGGCAACCACGGGTTTCTCCATAGCCGAAACATAGTCCAAGACGTTATACCCCCGCCGACACTTATCCTCCGCCTCCTCAGGTGTCTTCAGGGCGGCCAGCTCCATGATGTCCGCGCCGGCAAGCGAGCCGTCGTAACTGGTGAGCACCACCCCGCGGACCTCCTCGTCGGCGGCGAGGTCCTCCAAGGCAGCTCGAATCTCCTCCATCGTCTGATCGTCAAGAGCGTTCATCACCTCGGGGCGGCGGATGGTGACCACGGCTATTTCGTCCTCCTTATCCACCAGTATGTTCCGGTAGAAGGCGGCAAACTTCTTCTCTCTGATGCTCCGGGGTACCTCGAACCCCGGATTGTTGTCGGCATAGGCGGTACAGATGTCGTTGACGCGGTCGGCGCCAAGCTCCTCTGCCAGGTCGAGGAGACCTTTCCTGAACCCGAGGGCGTTGCGCGACAACCAGTTGAAGTCGGAGGGATCGCAGACCCCGTTGTCCACGACGAAATAGGTGCGACCGATCAGAACGGCCAGGATCCGGTTGAGAACCTCCTCCCCCAGGGCTTCGTCGTAGGTGGGATCCCCCGGTTTCTCCCCCTCATGCCATGGCGCATCGGCCTGCTTTGTGAGCATGGCGGGAGGTTCGAACCACTCGCTGCCGGTCGGGGCCTTGACCATCAGCTGCTGGCAGTGGGCGACCAGCAGGTTGCCCCGGGTCAGGTCGAGCACGTTGAACGGCCCCCCGCCTCCAACGGCATCGTTGACAATACTGTCCACCTGAGCCGGAGTGGCCACACCCTGCTCGAAGATGCGCACCGCCTCGGCTTCATAGTTGCAGAAGACATCATCGGCGGCGAAGCACGGTACGTCCGCCGTCACTATCGGAACCTTCCCCAGCTTGCGCAGGGTGGAGATCATCCTCTCGTCGAAGGTCTCGTCGCCGGAGAGAACCACCTCGATCGGCAGGGACCGCCAGGCAGGGTAAAAAGGGTGGTTCACGAAACAGCGCTCGGGGTGGGCCGTTTCGGCCGCGATCTGCGCCCGGGGGATACCCGAGGTGGCGAAGCCGATCAGGCAGTCCTCCCGGACCACCGCCTCCATATTCTTAAGAATTACCTTCTTAACGGTCAGGTCTTCGGTAGCTGCCTCAAGGACATAGTCACATTCGGCCAGGTCCTTCAACTCGAGGGTGGGGATCAATCTTGCCTTCATCCCCTCGACCTTGCCGGGAGGCAGCTTTCCCCGGGAGAGTCCCTTCTTCATATATCCCTCGATCCTGGCCATCCCCGCTTCCAGGGCCTCCTCCACGATATCGTGGAGATAGAGCCTGCTCCCCTCCTCGCCGGCCAGCGCGGAGATGAAGCCGTAGGCCAGGTCGGGCCCGATAGATCCCGAACCGATAACACCGACGATCATCAGAAAACTCCTTCCACTACAGTTGCTATCCCCTGCCCCACCCCCACACACATGGTTACCAGTCCGTAGCGCGCCTGCCGGCGTTTCATCTCATGCAACAGCGTGACCATCAGGCGGGCTCCCGTGCTGCCCAGGGGATGGCCGATAGCGATGGCCCCGCCGTTGACATTCGTCCGGTCCATATTCAAATCCAACTCTCTGATGCACGCAAGTGCCTGCACAGCGAACGCCTCGTTCAGTTCGACCACATCAATATCATCG
>JAUVWC010000162.1 GCA_030604325.1 Candidatus Zixiibacteriota bacterium
CGCCCGCAGCGCGGCCGGCCGATATTCGCTGATGAAGAACTCGGCCGGAAGATAATCGAAGACCTGAGAAATTATTCCGAGCCGTTCGGGACGAAGATCGAACTAAAGAATGGGATCGGCGTGGTCCAGATTCCCCGCTAGGAGGGCGGCTTGCCACTGCATGAACAGAACCGGCTGATCTTCTGTCGTATCTGCCATGACTGACCTCATTCCTGCCAGGAGTCTTGTCACGGCGGTCTTTGGCGAGCGGGTGGAGGTACGGGCACCCGATAAAGATCCGGTTGTTGCCTTTCGCAGCCGGGGTGCGGGGGATGTCGTGGTTGGAGATCGCGTTGTGCTGGAGCCGGTGGGGGGGGGAGGGGGGGAGGCTGGCTGGCGGGTTATAGAGGTGGAATCCCGCCGGCGATGCCTCTGGCGTTCGACCCGGCGCCGCAAAAGCCAGCTGGTAGTGGCCAATGTCGACCGGCTCTGCATCGTCTCCTCCGTTAAGCCTCCTCCCAAAGAGGGTCTGATCGACCGTTACCTGGTCGCCGCCGAATGGCAATCGATCCCTTCCATCATTCTACTGAACAAGATGGATCTGAAGGGGGCGGATCAGGCGCTACAAAGGCTCCGTATGTATGCCGACCTGGGCTACGAGGTTCTTCCGATCAGCGTTAAAGCGGGTGAGGGGATGGAGATGGTAGCCGGGTACATCTCTGAAGGACTAACCGTGCTTGTCGGGCATTCAGGCGTGGGCAAGACGGCGCTGTTGAACAGGTTGTTACCGGGTGTCAGTCTGAAGACGGCAGCGTTGAGCGAGGCCACCGGAAAGGGCAAGCATACCACCAGCGTGGCCACGGCTCACCCCTTCCGCAGGGGTGTTCTGGTAGATACCCCCGGTATCCGGGAGTTCGGCCTGGTGGATATCTCGCCCGGGGATGTCTCTGTGGGATTCAGAGAGATACACACCCGGCAAGAGGATTGCCGCTTCGTTGATTGCTCTCACCGTGAGGAACCAGGTTGCGCGGTCCGCGCGGCAATCGAGGCAGCGGAGATCAGTAAGACCCGCTACGATTCCTATCTGCGAATACGTGAGAGTCTAGAGGTGGGAGATGGCTAGTACACCGTTCCGTAAGTACGGTAACGTATCGAGAGGGCCGAGGCGTCTGTCCGGCAAGGCGCGCCGACAAGGCATAGTGGTGTCTATGGCACGGAGGCGCAACGCCGCCGGCCGGAATTCATCGGCTCTCGAATGCGAGCGTAATTGTGGAATGGTGTACTTGTGGATGGACGAGAGCCGTTTCTGTAAAGAGGGCTAACCTTTGCCGTTGCGGTAGGGATGATGTCCCGAGCAGTCAGTATGCAGGGTCACCGGGGTCAGGGGTATATCCCTGCGGCTGCAGCGATAGCGGTGCCTGTCCCATGAAATCGGCTCGAAATGTTCACACGAGGCGCACATGGCTTCACTCGGGAAGTAGCCTCCTTCTACCTGATCTCTGAGCAGGTGGGTGAGCGCACCCATGAAAGATTGCTGCTGATCCTCCTTCAAGTCTGCAACTGTCTCTTCAATTGGGTTGGCCCACCCTGCGAGGCGGTCTGCCAGACGCCTTCCTTTCTGGGTGCAGCGGAAAAGGACAACCCGCCCGTCCTCACTACTCTTCTTCCGCGACAGGCATCCTTTCCTCACCAGCGCCTTCAGACTGTCGCTGATCGTCGGGGGAGTGAGCTGCATCGCATCGGCCAGTGCCCCTACGGTGCAAGGACCTCCGTTGCTGTTGTGGAGATGGATCAGGAGTGAGGCCTGCAGCGCGGGAAGTCCATGGCGACGCGCGATGGCGGTTTTACTGGCCATGGCTGCGTTCCCGTTCCGGATTATGGTGAGCGCAATACGTGCAGGCAGAGATTCCGAGCGATGAGTTTGGCTGAAAACCGCCATTGTTCGACGTTCCTTTATCGGATGTACCTCCGTGCGGGTGGGCGGAGGTGATGAGGTTGTAAGGTTGGCAGACTCTGTTCGAGCTTGATACGTGAGTAACAAAGGAGGGGTTAAATGTCAAGGAGTCCTTAATAAATCAGTGAGATAGGATTCCAAGCGGTCGAGCATCGTTTCTTCCCGGTAGTACTGTTCAACCCTCTGGCGACCTGCGCGAGCCAGACGGCGCCGCAGCTCTCCATCTTTGGCAAGCCGCAGAAGTGCCTGAGCGAGGGCGGCTTCATCCCCCGGCGGCACCAGTAGTCCGTTCTCCTCATGATTTATGATCTCGGGAATTCCCCCAACACTAGAACCGATGACCGGCACGTAGAAGGCCATCGCCTCGATTAGCGATTGACCGAATGTTTCATAGCGGGTGGTTGAGGGAAGAACCAGCACATCGAAGACCTGCATGAGGTGGTCCACGGAGGACACATGTCCCATGAAGTTGATATTGGCTGCAATATCTCCCAGACGCGCAGCCTGCTCTCTGAGCGCAACTTCTTCCGAGCCGTCGCCGACGAGGATCAATGCGGCATCATTTACCCGCTCCGCAAGGGTCCCGAAGGCTGCCAGCAGGTGATGGAATCCCTTATGCTTCTCCAGGCGACCGACGGCGCCGACGACGAAGGTATCGGAGGATAAACCCAACTGTTCACGGATCGTTCTACGCCCGTGGCATTGATTGTACGCCCGTTCTACGCGGGAGATATCCAGGCCGTTCGGTATGTTCTCGACCCGGGTGTTGCTCATCCAGGGGTATTCTTCAACGACCCGTTTCACCTCCCGGCTGGGTGTGATCATGCCGTCGAGGTGCTGTGCATAGAGACGCCTGTGGCGAGGCGCTGTATCCATCATCGGCAGTACGCTGCGGCCGACGACCTTGCGGATAGGGGAGAGGCGCCGGGCCAGCCCGACCTGAGTGAGTTCCTTGTTGTAATTGATGATCGCCAATTCTATCCCGTGGCGTTGTGCGACCCATGCGATATGCAGGGCCGAAAAGAAACCATAATTCACCCCGGAACCGCTCCGGTGTGTCGGGATATGGGCTTGGCGCATGCGCGAGACGAACCTGCTCCCCGGCCGGCCCATGGCGCGTACTGTGTGACCCCGCTCGATCAGGCCGGCTGCGGCGCGAACCATCCACTGCTCCACACCGCCAAAGACCTTAACCGGGGTGGTATTCAGCATCAAAACGCGCATCGGCGTTTCCCCGGGCTCGGTGGGCACCATTGTGGACTCACTCGAGATCCAGTTCGGTGGCTATGGCCTTCATCGCCTCCAGCACGACACCGACGTGTTCACTTACCTCCATACCCAGGTCCTCTGCTCCCTCGATTATGTCATCCCTGCTTACCAGGGCGGCGAAGGAGCGATCTTTGAACTTCTTGGTAACCGACTTCACTTTGACGTCATGGATCGACTTGCTGGGCCGCACCAGTGTCACGGCAACGATGAAACCGGTAAGCTCGTCCACGGCGAAGAGCGTTTTGGCCAGTTTCGTCTCCCGTGTGGCACCGGTATAGGGGGCGTGGGCCATGACGGCCTGGATAATGATGTCGGGATATTCCGCTTCTTCCAGGATCTTAGCGCCGGCATACGGGTGCTCCTCCATATTCGGGTGCTGCTCGTAGTCCATATCGTGCAGCAGACCGGTGATGCCCCACAGCTCCTCATCCTCCCCGAAGAGGCGGGCGTAGGCCCTCATGGCTGCTTCCACCGCCAGGGCGTGCTTGAGGAGGCCTTCTTTCTTTGTATAGGTGGTCAACAGTTCCCAGGCGGCGTCTCGGTTGAGTTCCATCATCAGGTCCTTTGCGGAGGGTTAAGCCTTGTAGAATATAGGGCCCATGAAGGAGAGTGGTCAACGAGGGGGCTTTGCGCGTGAACAGGAGGAGAACCTTCGCTAATATGTAGGCGCAACTTGAAAGCAGGACCGCACCGACCCGTATTTAATAGAGGTGGTTTACCGGAGGAGCCCAATACCGGTCTCCAGTTGAGAGGATGTGTCATGGAATTATTGATTGGCTTTTTAGTAGTGCTCGCCATCCTGATCGTCTACGTCATCGCGACCTACAACAGCCTGGTGACACTGCGGAACCGGGTCCGGAACTCCTGGTCGCAGATCGACGTACAGCTCAAGCGCCGCTACGACCTGATACCCAACCTGGTCGAGGCGGTCAAAGACTACATGGAGTATGAGCAGGAGACGCTTCTGCGAGTCGTCGAGGCGAGGAAACAGGCCATTGACGCCAGTGGTATCGCCGACCAGGGAGCAGCGGAGAACATGCTCACCGGTGCGCTGCGCCAGCTCTTCGCCCTGGTTGAGAACTACCCCGAACTCAAGGCCAACCAGAAC
>JAUVWC010000165.1 GCA_030604325.1 Candidatus Zixiibacteriota bacterium
GCCCGAGAGAAGGTCTCTGCCGCCACCGGCGAGGCCGATCCGGCCCTCAAGGTCTTCACCACGCGCCCCGACACGCTCTACGGCGCCACCTTCATGGTACTGGCCCCCGAGCACCAGTGGATGGAGTACTTGCTGGCGGCCAGTCCTAACCGCGGTGAAGTGGAGGACTATATCGAGGTAGCACTCGCCAAGACAGAAATCGAGCGCACCGCCACCGACAGAGTGCAGGATGGGATGGATCTGGGGCTCGTAGCCCTCAATCCGGCCACCGATGAATCGATACCGATCTATGTGGCCGACTATGTGATCGAGTCGTACGGCGGTGGGGCCATTATGGGCGTGCCCGCCCACGATGAGCGGGATTATGCCTTTGCCCGCTGCTACGGACTGGAGATACGCAAAGTAGTGGACGCCGCCGAGGGTTTCGACGCCCCGGAGGACGATGCTTATACAGGTCCCGGCATCATGGTGAATTCGGGGCCGTTCGACGGCATGAGGGTGGAGGAGGCCACCGGGGCGATCTCCAGGCATCTGAAGGAGAAAGGGCAGGGGGGTCCGGCGATAACCTACCGGCTCAGGGACTGGCTTATCAGCCGCCAGCGCTACTGGGGTGCGCCGAGACCCATGATCCACTGCGACGGGTGCGGTACCGTTCCCGTGCCGGAGGAGGACCTGCCGGTGCTCCTTCCGGAAGGGGATATCGACTTCACTCCTAAGGGGCAGAGCCCGCTGGCCGCCGTGGAGTACTGGGTGCGGGTGGAGTGTCCTTCATGTGGTGGGAAGGCGAGGCGGGAAACGGACACGATGGACACGTTTGTCGACTCGTCGTGGTATTTCCTCCGCTATTGTGATGCCCGCAACGACCGGGCGGCGTGGGAGAGGGAGAAGGTGGACCGCTGGATGCCGGTGGACCACTACATCGGAGGTATCGAGCATGCCATCCTCCATCTGCT
Organism: Candidatus Zixiibacteriota bacterium; assembly: GCA_030604325.1. Classification (GTDB taxonomy): domain Bacteria; phylum Blakebacterota; class Blakebacteria; order Blakebacterales; family Blakebacteraceae; genus JAGLTZ01. Next base: position 954 of record JAUVWC010000165.1, read on the forward strand.
CTACAGCCGGTTCATCATGAAGGTGTTCTATGATACAGGACTGGTGGGCGCCCAGGAGCCTTTCCAGACCCTGTTCACGCAGGGTATGGTGCTCCGCTTCGGCGACAAGATGTCTAAGTCGAAGAACAACGTGGTTCCCGTCGGTCCTTTCATCGATGAGTGGGGGGTCGATACCGCCCGCATCACTATTCTTTTCGCCTCCCCTCCCGAGCGCGATTTCGAGTGGACGGATGAAGGCGTTCAGGGAGCATTCCGCTTCCTGAGCCGCGTGCACCGGCTGTGTGTGGAGCAGGTGGAAGCGGGCAGGGCGTACCACGGGATCGGGTATATCCCTATGGAGGATATGAGGCCCCAGGCCCAGGCCGTTTACCGCAAGACGCAGCAGACGCTGAACAAGGTCTATCATGACAGCCACCAGTTCCACTTCAACACCGCGGTGGCGGCGCTCATGGAGCTCTACAACGAGCTGAGCCGCTTTCAGCTTGAAAAAGAGCCTGATCGAAAGGTCATGGGGCATGGCCTGGGACGGCTGGTGCAGATGCTGGCCCCATTCGCTCCCCACCTCGCCGAGGAGCACTGGAGCCGCTTCGGTGAGACGGAGAGCGTATTCAAGCACCGGTGGCCCGAGCCGGATCCCGCCGGCCTGGAGGAGGAGCGGGTTCAATTCGTGTTCCAGGTCAACGGTAAGCTGCGTGGGGAAGTGGAGGTGTCTGTCGAGAGCGCCAACGACAAGGAAGCCATGCTCGAGGAGGCTAAGAAGCATGAAAATGTAGCCCGCTTCCTGGCCGAGGGCGAGCTCGTCAAGGAGATCTTCGTTTCAGGTAAGCTGATGAACCTGGTGGTGAAATAGACCCTGACCATAGTGCCTGCCGGGGCAGAACGTGCCCAGACCCACGTCACTTTCAAATTCCTGTTCAATGCCATCTATTAAGGTGCGGCTACTGAGGCAGCCGGGAGATAATCAGTAATTAGAGTATGCCTACACAGTTGTGTGGAATAGTCCTGGCAACTGCCTGCATGAGTCATTAGAGAGTATATATATAGAAGAAAATGGCTGAGTTTACATAATATATCTTATACGACGTTTGCTATAGTTACTGCCGCAGGGCAGCAATATATGGTCTCTTATCCTCTTCCCGGTGCTCTCATCCCCTCCTTCAGCCCACCACCATATGGAAACAGAGAAATCTCCATGTATACAACGCAGATGCATCTGTTGGTATTGTGAAGCCACCGGCTGTGCTCAGCGTATTACTTCAATCCTGGTCTTCACCGCCTGGACCAGTTCGGCAATGACCATTATTTCGGCATTGTGGAAGCGCACGCACCCTTTCGAAATATCCTTGCCCAAAGCCGTAGGCTCATTATTACCATGCATGGTCCAGTTTCTGAAGAAAGGAATCTGCCGCGAACCATAGGGATTGTAATCGTGCCCGTAAGGAACGTCTCCATTCATCCAGCGGCTGACCGGTTTCCAGTCGACGTAGATGACATGATAACTACCCACGGGAGTATCCATGCCGATGGCGGGATTGCCAACGGCGATCCGTGTATGAAGAACCATGTTATCGCCATGATAGCAGCGGGCAGTGTGTGTGCTCTTCTCTATTACGATGCGGGTTATGATAGGCTCGCCCAGATCACGGAATTCCCCGCGTATCCTGCGTCCCCACGACTGGAGAGCAGCGGAAATGCGGTCCGCTTCCGGATTGCGGAAGCTACCGTCGAGAACGCGGTTCATCTTCTCAATTGCGCCCTGAGGCGCGTTTCCGCCCCTGCCTAGGGTGAATATCTCTTCAACGCTGCTTGCGTGCAGAGAGTCAATGTAGGCGCTTACAACAGCCCTCAGCTCGTGTACTCGTGCCGCAGCGGTCTGATCAGGGGGTGAAGCACTTATTGCAGGCGAAATATGGGCGAAATTAATTGCCACGCATAGACATATGCTGAGGCGTACTGCCATCAGCCCGCTTCGTAAAAAGTGATTAAAGTGCAGGCGGCCGGTGTGGAGAATCAGCTCTTACTCCCCTTGAATCCCTTTAATCCCCTGCCCTCGGCGACATCGGAGATTATCGGTATGCGCCAATAGCGTCCCTGGGATGCGCTGATGGCTCCGATGACGGCGAAGAGCATGCAGATGGACAAGCCCACCCAAAGAATTAATTCGGTCACGCCCGGGATGAGCAAGAGTAGAAGTAAAAGCATCAGGAGCATCAGATAGCAACCCTGACGGGCGTGGAGACGCAGATCGGAGCTCGTATCTTCACGCAGAATGGGGATCAGACAGAGGATCGGAACGTAGGAGAGGATCGACCAGAGTTTGTCATTGTTCAGTACAGAAGCGGGCGGTGGGGATTCTCCAGCAGACTCGGAGCCCGTTTGGCCCTCCTCGGGAGTTTTCTTCGTGGGATTGTCGGTCATTATTCATCAACCTCCCTGATGTGCAAGCTGTGCCATCTCTATGGCTGCGCGGTCGGCTTCGGCCATATCAGGATAATCCTGTTTGACCCGTTCGTACACCGCCATGGCCTGTTGGGTTTGGCCGGCCAGCTGGTAACTGCGTCCTGCCTGTAGCAGGTAGTGAGCCGCTTTCGGGTGGTCTTTGTAGTCCCGGGCCGCCTGCTCGTATGTGCGCGCGGCGCCCGGATAGTCCCCCTGCTGCTCCATACAGGCGGCGATCCCTGCCACAGCCGCTGCCCGCAGCAGCTCCTGCTTGGCGTATCTATCGAGATATTGTTCGAAGTAGCCGCGGGCGGAATCGATCGCCCCCTGACGGAAGAAGATGTGACCCAGCATGAAGGTGGCCCGGCCCGCACTGGGTGACCCATCAAAGCGCTCTACGGCCTCCAACAGATGTATGCGCGCCTCTTCCAGGCTCCCCTGTTCGAGTTCATAGCCTCCCCGCAGGGTCAACAGAGAGGCCTCCCTTTCGGCTGCCTGCCGGGCGGAGAGCGAACCCCAGATCACGAATGCCACGATGATCGCTACCACGCCACCGACGATCAGCTTGTTCTGGTTTCTCTTCACCCATTCGAACGCCCGGAGCGTCTCGGTGACGAATTTGTCCTCTTTGATCTTCTGACGGGTTATATGTTTCTTCGGACGTAGCATGAACTGATGTAGACCCTCCTTGTGCGAGTCACTTCCTCCAGTGCGCTAAATCTAGAGTTACTAACCAGCCCGGGAAAGGGAAAAGACTACGCATATTCAGTCTTACATGCAGTCTCACATCAGATCAAGGTTGCGGAGTTGTATGTCCCGGTTGCGCC
>JAUVWC010000005.1 GCA_030604325.1 Candidatus Zixiibacteriota bacterium
CGCGGAATGTCCTCGACGTAGCGCAGCGGCTACGTCTCCGGGCCTTCCGCTCAACCGCCTGGCCATCCGGCGCCAGCGAAACCCTCGCTATCGTCGGTTTCTCCGACAGGCTCCTAGCTTATCAGCATATTGCCGGTGGGGATTCAGCCAGCGGGGATTCAACCAGAGGAGGCACAATGCTTTCCGACATCTCTATCGAACCTTTCCGCGGCGATATTGAGGGCCTGGAGAAGATGGCCCTCTCTTCATGGCGTGACGAATACGGGATATCCTCCTTCCCCAACCTATACCGCCCCGCGTTCCTCAGATTTCTCTTCGATCGTCTCCCCGACAAGAGGCACCTCATCGCTGCCTATCGGGGAGATGAGATCGTCTCCTTCTTCGCCAACCTGCCACGGCGCATCCACTTCGAGGGTGATATATACAGGGCGGTGTTGAGCTGCCTGCTGGTTACCAGAAAGGCCCTGCTCCGCCACGGCATGGCCCAGGCGATTATTGCGGAGGCGCTCAAGCTCAACCAGGAACTCAATTACGACTTCGCTCTGCTCTACCTCGAGACCGGCCACCGCTCCACCAAGCTGATCGAGAAGCTGACCGAAACCGGGCACGCGGTGGACCGGGTAAAGAAGGTCTATGTCATCGCTCGCATTCTGGACCTGCCCCGCGTCTTGGCCAGTGAAGATCTGAAGGGATGGGAGCGGGCGGCCCTCAGGCTCAGCGGCCTGCACCATCTACCGAAGGCCCGTGCCCCTGTGTCGTTGCGGGAGTACCGGCCGGAAGATGTGGATGCCTGCCTCGGCCTGCTCGATAGGCATCGTGGGCGGGCCCGTCTGGCGCTGGTGTGGGAACGGGACGAGCTGGCCTGGGAGCTGGATTACCCCGACGTTTCAAAAACCCTGGTTTACGAGAAAGAGGGCGAGGTCAGGGGCCTCATCAATTTCCTCTATCACGAGCACCACGGTAAAACCATTGAGCGGTGGGCATGGCTCAACCACGTGGCATTTCCGGAGCTGTCCGGGCGGGAGCGATCCACCTTCATCAAGGCCTTCCTTGCCTATATGAAGGAGACCGGCTGCGTCGGAGTGACCGAATGGACCAGGGGATACTACCCGATAACTCCGCTATACAGGGCCCGCTTCTTCCCCTATTTCCGGGCTCTCAACTTGCATGCGTGGAGGTTCAATCCGGACCTCGACCTGCAGAATATCCGCCGTGTCTACGAAGTGCAGATATAGTGTCCCGAATCAGAAATCCGTCGGAATTCGGCCACCGTCGCACACGTGGCGAGCGCGACGCCCATGATGGAGCCGTTGCCGGGCCCTCACCAGTTCAGGACGAAAGCAGCATAGAACTCCATTGCTTTGACGAGGCCATCCACTCTGACCTGGTCCCTCGGGGTATGCGCGTGTTCCTCTTGTCCGGGACCGAAGCCGATCGTCGGAATGTCGTAGGCGCCCTTCGTGGTGACCCCATTGGTGGAAAAAGCCCACACTCCCACTTCGGCCTCTTCACCGAATTGGGCGGCAAAGGTCTCCACCGCCTTTTCCACCAGCGGGTCCGACCTGTCCATCAGCCACATGGGATAGTAGGCCTTTATCGGATAGACGAATCCTGTATGAGTCTTAATCTCGTACTCGGGCACGGTAACTACCGCCTCCGAAGCTCTTACCGAGGGGAGATTCTCCACCTGCTGCACGGCGGTCTCCAGTGTTTCCCCTGTAGTCAGGCGCCGGTCGAGATGGATGGTGGCGCCGTCGGCGACGGCACACAGGCAGGGAGCGGTCGATCTGATGTCGGTTACCGTCACACTCCCCTTGCCCATTATCGCATCGCCCTCCAACCGCTGGTGCAGCCGCTCCACCTCCTGGACGACGGGAGCGATCTTGTAGATCGCGTTCTCGCCACGGTCCGGAGCGGAACCGTGGCAGGAGATCCCCTGCGTACGGACCTTCATCTCCATCCGGCCCCGCTGCCCGATACTGACCTTCAGACCGGTGGGTTCGGTGAGCAGAACCGCCTCGGGCATAATCCCTTCCTCTTTGATTATGTACTGCCAGCTGAGCCCCTCTACTTCCTCCTCGTATACCGAGGCGACCACCAGGAGCGAGACGCCATCGGGAACGCCAATCTCTCTCACGATTCTGCCGGCATAGATCGCGGCGGCCAGCCCGCCCTTCTGGTCCACCGCTCCCCGGCCGTAGATCACACCGTCGCGGTAGTCTCCCCGGAAGGGATCCACCTCCCACGTATCGGGATTACCCACATCGACCGTATCGCAGTGGCCGTCGATGGCGAGGATCCTCTCCCCTGAACCCACTCGTCCCAGCAGGTTCCCCATCGGATCGACTCGAACCTCGTCGTAGCCGATATCCTGCATTTCCTGCCGCAGCCGCTCGACTACCTCCCCCTCCTCCCCGCTCAGCGAAGGAATGGCCACGATCTCGCGCACAAACGACGCGATATCATCCCGCAGGGACGCGGCCAGCCTGTTTATCTCGTCTTTCATGGCAGTGTACCTTCTCAATACTCGGGATTGTAGCCGAGGACCTTGCTGGTGGAGAGGCCGCAGCGGACCAGGCCGGTGGCGATCACGAGCGCGCATATCACTCCGTCCAGGACGGGAACTCCCAGTTTCTCCTGAATCAGCTTGTCCATTCCTGTCAGGCCGGCGCAGCCGAGTACGATCACCTCGGCCAGGTCTTCTTCCACGGCCGCTTTCGCCAACTGCAGGAAAAGTTCTTCATCTTCACAGGCGGAGGCATCGGCCTCTGGCGCCCTGACTGAAACCATCAGGTCCTGCAGGTGGTACCTGCGCGCCTGGGCCAGCTTTCCGGGAATGGAATGCATGGCGGTCGTAACCACGGAGAAATTGTGTCCCAGCATGGTGGCCATCTTCATCGACGCCTCACCGATCCCTACCACCGGCTTCACGGTCATCTCCTTGATGGCATCCAGATTGGGATCGCAGTGACAGGCGACGATGATGGCATCGAATTCATCTTCATTCACCCTCACCAGCTGCATCATTCCGGGGGCGGCCTGGACCTCGTCCGTATACGTCTCGATAAATTTCGGAGCGCCCGGTGTCGGCTTAGTCACGACCTCGAACTGCCCACCGGCGAAACTCTCGGCCGAATTCTGGATGGCCGCCGTCATCTCCGGATCGCTGTTGGGATTGATGATCAATATCTGCATCAAGATTCTCCCTCACTGTTGATACACATGTTGGCAGCGGTCCTTTCCATGTTGGAGGTCTCAGGCGATCGGTCCGGCCTGGCCGGCCCTTCTCACATACTCTTTGGAGGCGTCGATGATGTGCGTCGCGTACTCGTTACGGCCCTCCAGGTAATCCTTCATCAGCTTTATGAATACCCCGCTCAGGGCCAGCACCGCGATCAGGTTGGGGATCGCACACACTCCCACGGCGATTCTGGCGAATACCCAGATCCTGTCCACATCAGCCACGCCGGCGAATGCCACCGGTGGACTAAAGTAGAGCCACTTCAGATACTTAGCCACCCTCCTGCCGAACGCATTGATCGTGGCGGTCTCGAAGTAGATGAAGAACCCGATCTGTGTCGTCAGGCAGAAGGTGAGGATAATGAAGGAGATCAACGTGCTGGCGACATTGTCGGGGAAAACAGACGTAAAGGCGATGATGACCAGCTCAATACCCGACTCCCCGCTCGAAAGCACACCGGTGGAGAGCACGGCGAACGAGGTTATCGTGCAGATGATAAAAGTGACGATGAACACCTCGAACGCGCCCCACATCCCCTGCTGGAAGGGATGACGTGTGTCGGCGGTGGCGTGGGCCATGGGGGCCGTGCCGAGACCTGCCTCATTGGAGAACATCCCCAGTGACATCCCGGTCTGTATGGCCTGTGATACCGCGGCACCGGCGAACCCGCCTACAGCAGACGCGGGGGCGAAGGCATGTCTGAATATCAGACCGAAGACCTCGGGGATCTTCGCATAATTAGTGAGGAAGAGGATCAGCCCCCCGACAACGTAAACGAGCGACATCAGGGGCACGAGACCTTCACTGAACCGGCCGATCCTTCTCACCCCGCCGACCACTACCACCGCCGTAACTACCGTCATCGCCCCCGTCACCAGATAGGGATTGGCACCGTAGGAAGCCAGGAAGGACCTGCCCACCGTGTGAGCCTGAAGCAGGGAGGCGCTGCAGAGGGAGTTGACGAATATGCCCAGGCTGAACAGCAGAGCCAGCAGAGGCCAGCCCAGGCCGCGGTCGATGTAGTACATCGGTCCGCCGCGCACGCGGCCACTTGCGTCGATATCCCGGTAATGGACGGCGAGGGTGATCTCCGCCGTTTTCGACATGGTCCCCAGCAGAGCGAGCAGCCACATCCAGAAGATGGCCCCCGGCCCGCCCACCGAAAGAGCGGTGGCAATACCGGCGATCGAGCCCATCCCCACGGTGCTGGCCAGGGCGGTAGAGGTGGCCTGGAAGGGCGTCATCCGCCCCCTTTTCTTCTTCTCGTCCGCCTCGACCGCGCCCGCCTCGGGCTCCCTGCCAGCAAACAGAGATCCGATTGTTCTTTTGAAGATCAGACCGAGCCTTCTGAACTGGAAGAATCCGGAGCGGATGGTCAGATAGACCGACACCAGCGCGATAAAGACTATCGTCCACGGTCCCCAGAGGACCACATCGACCTTTGAGGCGAGATCAAGGATGCTGTCTATCAAATCACCGGCTCCGTGGCGGCTATCCCGCGCACCTTCTCGATGGTTTCGATCATCGCCTCTGTGGTGACCGCCGGAGAGATCGCCACCAGCCGCAGCGCGGTCCTGCCATCGGTCTGCGTCAGCGAGATGGAGCGCTCCCCTTCTCGCATGATCCTCTCGTAAATGTACTGCTGGAGTTGGTCGAGCCGGTCCTCCGCATAGCCCTCGGGTATGACGCGGAAACAGAGAATCCCGGTATCCGGCCGATGGCACAGCTCCATATCGGCCTGATCTTCCAGGTAGGCGGCCAGGTCCCTGATGGCCTCGAGCGGCGCGCGAAGTCTCTCCACCACCGCCACCAGTCCCTGGTGGCGGATGGAGGTTACCAGGGGAAGGGCGGTGAAGGGCCGCGTGGAAGGCACCGATTTGAGGCCGGGATTGGGTTCAACAGCGTCCGGCCGATTGAAGTAGCTGCTGAAAAGAACCATCCGGTCGAAGTCCTCCGAACGGCGGAGGAAGAGCAGCGAGCTGGGGATCGGTACCCCGAACTGCTTGTGCGGATCCCACGATACCGAATCGGCCCTTTCCAGGCCCGCAAAGAGGCGGCTCCAGGCGGGCACCAGTTTGTAGGCCAGCCCGTAGGCACCATCCACATGCAGCCAGGCACCCAGTTCATCGCATATATCGGCGACGGGGGGGATTGGATCCACGGAACCGGTGGAGGTCGTGCCGGCAGTGACGACGATACAGAAGACATCCCTCGACCGGCGAAGCTCTTCAAGTGTTTCTCTCAACTGCTCGACATCGATGCGGCGGTTCTCGTCAACACCCACGGTGATGAGGCTCCGCTGCCCCAGACCCAGTGTTCTTACCGCATGTTTCAGTGAGAAATGCGCCTCGGCCGAGATCACAACCGCCAGTCGGGCTGGATCAGGGAATCCCTGCACGCCCTCTTCGGCCAGGTTGAAGCCGCACTGCTCGGCCCGGCGGTGGAGAGCAATGTATAGGGCCTGCTGGTTGGCATAGGTGCCGCAGTACATGACCGTGCCCTCCGCACCGGAGGAGAGTCCTAACAGCCGACACAGTGCCCGGCAGCACAGTTCCTCCAGCACCGCTCCCCCCGGAGAGACCTGCCAGTTGGTTACGCCCTGGTTGTAGGTCAGGGCGATCTTCGCCCCGAGGTGGGCCCCCTCTTCCGGAAAAGCGTTGAACATCGACTGGAAGGTGGTCCGGTCGTAGCGCATCAGATGAGGAAGCAGGCGCTCCTCCACCAGTTTGTTCAGCTCCTCCAGAGAGAGGCCCTCGTCCTGAAAAGCAACGAGGGGTTGGAGATCTTCTTCCACCTGGTCGGAAGACGCCCCGGAGTAGATACGGTCTTCACTCAGGTTACTCATAGTTCACACCGCCGCCACGGGGAAGCTTCCGGTTTCCGAACATTCATTTCGGGCCACGGAAAGTAGGACCGAGCCGGCGATGGAGATAACGGCCTCTTCCCCCGGCGGCCAGGCATTGGTCTGCGTCGATAATGAGTTCCCCGCGCGAAAAGACCTTCACGATCCGGCCCATTATCTCGATATCCTCATAAGCCGACCAGTCGGTAGCCATGTGGAGCCTCTCCCGGCTCATGGTCCACCTTGCTTCCGGGTCGAACAGCACGATATCGGCGTCGGCACCCATGGTCAGGCTGCCCTTGCGGGGAGCCAGGCCGAATAGACGGGCTGGCGCCGTGGAAATCACCTCTACGAATCTCGGTAGTGAAAGCCGCCCTTTGGCGACCCCCTCGGAGTAGAGCAGGTGAAGGCGGGTTTCGATGCCGGGGATACCGTTGGGGCACTTATCGAAGCGGTCGATGCCGTGGAGCTTCGCCTGCCACGAATAGGCGGCATCGTCGGAGGTGACCATGGCGATACTGCCACCCTGCAGGCCCTTCCAAAGCTGGTCCTGAATCAACCGATCCCTCAGCGGCGGCGAGCAGATCCACTTGATACCGTCTTCCCGCTCAAGCATCTGCTCGGTGAAGACGAGGTAGTGGGTGCACGTTTCGGCGGTAACGTCCAGGCCCTCCTCCCGGGCCAGGCGGACAAGCTCCAGCCCTTCGTCGCTGGCCAGATGGACGATGAAGAACCGCCCTCCGGTTTCGCGGGCCATCTGTATTATACGGCGGATCGCCTCCGTTTCGACCTCCGGCGGCTTGCTCCTGGCATGATAGATAGGGGCGGTTTTGCCGGAACTGACCAGGCGGGGCACGTTCTCCTCGATCATATCGTTATCTTCGGCGTGCAACATCAGCATGCCGCCCGCTTCGGTGAGGCGGACCACAATACGCTTAAGATCTTCGTCTTCGACCAGGAGCCCGTCTTCCCGGTATGTCATGTAACATTTAATAGTGGGTGCCCCCTCATCCACAACACGAGGGATTTCATCCAACACCTCATCCGTCGGTTCGGTAATGACAGGGTGTACTCCCCAGTCGATCAGAGCTTTGCCCTCAGCTTCCTCCTCCTTATCCGACAGGGTCTTCGCCAGCGATCCCCCGGGGACCTGGTTGGAAAAATCGACGATACTGGTGACGCCACCGAAAGCGGCGGCCAGCGTACCGGTGTAGTAGTCGTGCACGCTGACCGTATTCATAAAGACGTCGTTGAAGTGCACATGCGTGTCGACCGCACCGGGCAGTACCAGCAGACCATCCGCATCGAATTCGGTCTCGGCCTCGGCCTCGGCGAGATCGCCAATGGCGGTGATATGCTCGCCCTGGATGAGTAGGTCACACCTTGACACGGTATGCCCCACGACTGCTGTGCCCCCACGAATGAGCATTGACCCCGTCTGCATGGCTCCTACCTCCCCGACTTCTCCAGATCTCTGACGGAATCGGCGAAAATCTCTACCCCTCTCCTTGCCAGTTCTTCAGTGAGGACCAGCGGCGGCAGGAACCGGGCCACGTTGAAGTAGTGCCCCCCTATCTCGATAAGGACACCCCGCTGGTGGCACAGGGTCCGCACCCGGGCCGCCAGCTCAGGAGCAGGCTCCCTGGTCGCCTTGTCCTGGACGAACTCTACACCCAGCATGAGCCCCCTGCCGCGGGCCTCCCCTACGATCTCCGAGCCTGCTTCGATTCCCTTGAGCAGCGAGAGGATCATCTCACCGAGGTTCAAAGCGTAATCCGCGAGGTCGTTCTCCAGCATGAACCTGATGGCGGCCGCCCCGCCGGCATAGGCGATCACATGTCCCCTGAAGGTGCCGATATGTTTTCCCGGAGGCCATGTATCCAGCCTCTCCTTGTAGGCGACGGCTGAGATAGGAAATCCCACACCTCCCAGCGCCTTGCTCATGGTCATGATGTCAGGAACGGTGCCTGTATGCTCGAAGGCGAACATCTTTCCCGTGCGGCAGAATCCCGCCTGGATCTCGTCATCGATCATCAGGATATCGTACTTATCACAGATCTGCCGGATCCTGGGAATGAATCTCTCATCGGGGATGATCGAGCCGCCCTCTCCCTGGATCGCCTCGACCAGGATCGCTGCCGGCTCACCCACCCCCGAGTGGGAGTCCTCGACCACATGCTCCAGGAACTTGCCGCACTCCAGGTCGCATGTTTCCGGTTCCCGGTTGAACGGGCAGCGGTAGCAGTAGGAGTAGGGGACGAAATGGGCCTCGGGTATGAGAGGAAGGAAGTCCCCCTTGAAGGGGGAGCCGCTGCACAGGGAGAGAGCCCCGGCGGTCATCCCGTGGTAGGCTCCCTCGAAAGCTATCATCGGATACCGTTTGGAATTGTACCTGGCGAGCTTGACCGCCGCCTCGACCGCATCGGAGCCGGTCGGACCTCCGAAGAAGACTTTGCCCAGTTCCTCCGGCAGGACCTCGGAAAGTACCTCCACCATCGCCTGCCGGGCGGGGTTCGGTATATCGAGGCTGTGCGTCACCTCATCCAGCTGTTGCCGTGCCGCCTCGATCACCGCGGGATTGCCGTGGCCGACATTCATCACTCCGGCGCCGCCGAAGAAATCGATATAGATATTGCCGTCTACATCCTCCACCGTGGCTCCCTGGCCGCGGCGCAGCGCCATCGGCATCCCCCGGGGGTAAGACACGGCGGAACTCTCATGTGAGGACTGGTAGCTGAGATAGGCCTGCGATTCCGGCCCCGGCGGTATTGTCTTGATCAGAGGTGCATCCGGGAAGGAGAGTTCTTTGAAATCCATCACAAGCCCTCCAAGGGTGTCTATCTATCTGTCTGGTTGCCAGGAGCCTGTCGGAGAAACGCTCCTAGTAAATATGTTTGTCTGTCTATCCGAGGTTAAAGCAGATCGTCTTCGGTTCGGTCATCTCCTGCAGCGAGAACTTGATGCCCTCCCGGCCCAGCCCGGAGTTCTTGATTCCGCCAAAGGGCATCGAATCGAGACGGTAGTCGGTGGAGTCGTTGATCATGACCCCGCCGCAGTCTAGCGCATAGGCCATGTTCATGGCCAGATTCACGTCCCTGGTGAACAGGGCGGCGTGCAGCCCGAAGGGGAGGCTGTTCGCCTTCTCAATCGCCTCGTCCACCGCCTCCACCGGATAGAGGTTGACGGTCGGGCCGAACACCTCCTCCCGGTGGATGGTGGCATCCTCAGGAACACCTTCCAGTACCGTAGGTTCCATCAGCGCCCCTTTCCGTTTTCCACCACACAGAACCTTGGCCCCCATCTCCACGGCCTCGTTGATCCACTCCTCCACCCGCTTCGCCTCCCCCTCGGTGATCATCGGCCCCATGTCGGTTTCCTCGGACAGCTTGTCGCCGATTTTATACTCGAGAGTCCGCTGTACGAACTCCTTCTTGAACACCTCGTAGATCGCCCTGTGTACGTAGAGCCGCTGCACGCCGATGCAGTTCTGACCGGCCGCCCAGAACGCTCCCGAAACGCACGACTCCACCGCCGGCTCGAGTGAGGCATCCTTCCACACGATGACCGGGGAGTTCGAACCGAGCTCCATGCCCAGCTTCTTGATCCCCGCCATCCGCGCAACCTGCTCTCCCGCCTCGAGCCCGCTGGTGATGGAGACCATGCGCACGCGCCTGTCAGGAACCAGGACCTCTCCCAGCATGACCCCGCTTCCCGTGATCACCTGGAGGACCTCAGGTGGCAACCCGGCCTCCAGCAGTGCTTCGGCCAGTTTGATGGCCGAAAGCGGCGTCACCGTGGCCGGTTTGAGAATGACACTGTTCCCGGCGGCGATGGCGGGACCCAGCTTGTGCGCCACGAGATTGAGAGGATCGTTGAAGGGTGTTATGGCCAGCACCACCCCGATAGGGAACCTGTAGTAGTACCCCACCCTGCTCTCGCCACCGGGGAAGGAGTCGAAGGGAATGGTCTCACCCTGAAGCCTTTTGGCCTCCTCGGCGGAGACTGTCAGGGTGTTCACACAGCGCGAAGCTTCTTTGCGGGCCTCCCTGATGGTTTTGGAGCCTTCCCTGGCGATAAGCGTGGCGAAATCTTCAAGCCGGTCGGAGACGATCTGGGCGGTCTTGTACAGTACCTGTGCCCTCTCGTACACCGTCAGCTTCCTGGCGACCTGGAACCCCTTCTCGGCCGCGGCCAGGGCGAGGAGGGCATCCTCCCGGGAGGCGCTGGGCACATGATCAATGATCGATTCATCGTAGGGATCGCTCACCGGGATCTTCTTCTGCCTGTCCACCCACTCGGAATCGATCAGCATCTTCATCATTAACCTCCAGCACTTGAGCGGAGTCCAGACACCCCTTCACATGAGAGATGCTACAGGCAAGGCAGAATGAATGTCGTTGGACCCTGAAGCAGAGCCAATCAACTGAAACGCTAGCCGGTACGGCCGACGGCGTCAATCACGCGGGTTTGCATGATATCGAAGTTTCATATAATAGTGGTTGTATGAAGGTTCTCGTTATCCAGAACCACGCGGTGGAAGGGATCGGGCTCTACGCACGTTACATGGTGGCTAGAGAGATCGACCATGAGATCCACCATGCGTACCGGAACGAACCTTTCCCCGCCGATGAGGACTTCGATGCCGTCGTGATCGGAGGCACCCCGGCCCGCGTCTGTGATATCGATAAGCATCCTTTCCTTCAGGGAGAGTGGGGCTACCTGGAGAAAATAATCGAGGCCGGCAGGAGCTGCTTTGGCATCTGCTTCGGTGGCCAGATCCTGGCTGCCCTCCTCGGGGCGGAAGTGCGCAGCAGCCCGGAGCCGGAGATTGGTGGTTACGAAGTGTGGCTTACCCCGGAGGGGGCGGAGGATCCCCTCCTGGCAGGCTTTCCGGAGACCTTCCCCGTTTTTCACTGGCACGGCGACACCTTCGACATACCTGAGGGCGCACTGCATCTCGTGGAAGGCCGGCAGTGCCGGAATCAGATGTTCCGGCATGGCAACATAATCGGTGTGCAGTTCCATATCGAAGTAACTGTCCCACAGGCGGCGAGGTGGACCGAGGAATATGTGGAAGACCTGCCTCAGATTGAGAAAACGGCTTCTCAGGTGATGGATGAATGCCGGGTAAGCGAGCCGCAGATGAAGGAGCTGGCATATCGGCTGATGGATAACTACTTCGATTTTATCGCCTGATCCATCCCGGCCCTTTCCCCACATCCCCGATAATGCCGTTCACGTATCTCTGTCTTACTCCATCAATGCTTCTCGGTTTCGTCCGCCGATGAGTCCTCAGCGTCAATAGAAACCGTGCCCTTCGGGCTCTGCTCCATATCTATCATCGCCGTTCCCGAGGCGAATTCGCTCTCAACAGGATGAGTAATATCCTTCAACTTATCCATCACCTCCCTGATGCGCTCACTACAATCACGAATATTTGCTAATGCCTTCTCGATTTCCTCAGGGGCGACTCTCCTGCGGCGCATCTGCCTCATTGAGAATCTCCGAGTAGCCCAGAATACCCGATAACGGATTGATTATCTCGTGATGGAGTGTTGTCACTACCTGGTCGATCAGTGCCAGTTTTTCCTCCAACAGGTGCTGATCTTCCAGATCTCTAAATCTCAATTGAGTTTCAATCCGCGCCAGCAACTCATCACGGTCTACCGGCTTCAGCAGATAAACACTGGCACCGATGCGAAACCCCTTCACTCTCGCCGATGAGTATATGTAGTGCCCGCTGGCCATAATCACAGTAATGCGCTCCGTTTCAGGATCACTCC
>JAUVWC010000245.1 GCA_030604325.1 Candidatus Zixiibacteriota bacterium
AACCGTCGTGAAGGAGAACTCTTCATGAAACTCTGCTTCTGCCGTTTCGGACTCTCCCTAGCCATCGTTGTGATAGCTTTGTTCTGGTGGCCGGCCGGCTGGGCGAAGATTGTGATCATCATCGCTGCTGCTTTGCTGGCACTTATGAGCCTCTTCTATAACACATGCTGCTGCCGGATGTCGAAAGAAGTAGCTGCGGTAAGCCCGCCCCCGGTGGCTCCTGTAGAGTCAGCTCCTCCGGAAGAGGAATAGGCAGTTCCTAAAAAGGCTTGTTATTGATGAGCTTTTTGAGGACGAGCTGTATCCTGGTGGGATAGGCAGTCGTCTGTTCTTCAACTATCAATACGGGTTCACGATTCATTTGTGAAGCGACAAGGATCTGCTGCGTTTCAGGGGGAGTCGGATGGTTTCCTGAAGCTGATCGATAGTCCTCCGCCGCTCTGGAAGACTTCGGTCTCCAAGTCGGGGGTGTTCTGGAGTTCAGCGAGCAGTTCGGACGTCCCCCTCATGCCCCCCGAGCGGCGCCTGCCGCTGCCGTACGTGCTGATGTTGTGCGCCGTGAAGCACCCCCCGACCTCCAGTTTCGGGTAGAGCCATCGGAAGTACTGCAGGTACCAGTCCTTGTCGGCGTCCACGAAGATGAAGTCGAAGGGACCCTCCAATTCGGAGACCAGCTCATGGGCGTCGGCCAGTCGGGCGTCGATATAGTCGCTCAGACCCGCCTCCTCTAAATTGGCCAGGGCCTGCCGGTAACGCCTCTCATTGATCTCGATGGTGATGAGTTTCCCGCCGGTCTTGCTGAGGGCCCAGGCTATCCAGATCCCCGAATGGCCGGTCGAGGTGCCGACCTCCGCCGCCTGTGTGTACTTGTTCTCGACAATCAGGTCATACAGCTTCTGACCATCGACCATCGGGACGTTCATATCCCGCCACGCACGTCGGTTCCTGTCCAGGAAATCTCGCACCCGCCGGTCAAGGTCTTGTCCCTCTTGGGATTCTTGAGCCATGACCGGGGCAGTGGAGAACACTGAGATCACCAGTGGCAGGAGGAGGAGGAGGAGGAGGGGGAGGAGGAGGAGTGTGGCGGCATTATGGGCGCACTTCCTCTATTGACTCCCTTTATACATCAGACACCATCATCAGAAGGAAACGTGTCTGCTTCGCATTTGGTGCCGCCGCCGGTGCCGGCAGGCTAACCGGCCAGCAATCCTCTCAACAGAATCGCGATCACATAGCCGGAATAATTACCAATCGCATATCCGAGAAGTCCGACGATCACGCCCGGAAGCAATCGATCGGTATATCTCCTGGCACTGGCCATCGCCATTGCTGACGCGGCCCCACCCACGTTCGCCTGCGAGGCCACCGCCAGCGTGGGCAGATCGATGCGCAGCAGCCTTCCCACACCGAATATGATAACACCGTGCACCAGTACCGTCCCGCCGGCGAAGTAGAATACGGCGGGCCCATGCCTCACGATGTTCATGATCACCGACTGAGCTCCGTTGCTGGCCAGGAAGAGCAGCAGGAGGTAATTACCCCACATGGCACCACCGGCGAGCCCCTTGACCGCCGGCACCTGAGCGATCAGCAGGACGATCGTGGTCAGCCATAGAACCTCCGGCAGCATCGGTAGAAGCGAGGCCAACCTTCCTGCGAACCAGACCGATCCCACTGCGATTACTACCAGAGCGGCGGCATCGCCAAGTGGAACGGGCTTCCCACTGTTATGGAGTGCGTGTTCCAGAGTGGTGGTCGGCCCGTCCTTCGTTTGATCTTCTCTGCTCTCTGTGAGATCGGGGGAGCGCCCTGGACGTCCGAGCAGGATGGGAACCGACAGGCAGGCCGCCATCCAGATGGCGGTCACGATAACATCCGCGGCTAGCGCTGCGGTGAACAGATCACTACTCGTACCGAGAGCCTGTCCGAGCGCGGCGAAATTCATCCCGCCACCGGTATATGTGCCGGTGAACTGTCCGCAAAGCTTCCAGGTCTCGGGTCCCACCATCCCGGAGAACAGCAGACCGCCCGCGATCGCTCCGATCGCCGTACCCGCCGCTCCAATCCCGAAAGCCGCCAGCATCCGAGGACCCGCCTGAAGGATCGAACGAATATCCACGCTCAACAGGATGAGAGCAATACCCACGCTAACACCCGGTCCGACCAGGAACTCGTAGGTGGGGGAACTCCCGGGTATCACCCCGATATTGGAGAGCAGCATAGCGAGGAGAATCCCGACCAGCGCTGCCCCGAGGGATCGGAACAGGGTGAATCGTTCTTCAAGCCGGATGGAGACGAAAACAACTGCAGCCAGCACAAACAACACGGCGGCGGGATCGGAAATCATCGCATCACTCTATCTACTGGTTATTCAAAGCGCACGCTAATTACGGTCAGCGAGAGTATGTAGCCAATGAACAAGGGTGTGGATGCCCGGCAACTCCAGTATCATGGGCGGCAGATCGAAATCCGGCTGAGTATCAAACCTTAAACCAGGACCGGTGCCCATGCGAACCGCCATCCTGTCCTCCCTGCTTCTCCTGTTCTTCCTGACCGCCTGCGGATCGGGATCGCGAACCGCCAAAGAGGATCAGTGGATCCAGCTGTTCAACGGCAAAGACCTGAGCGACTGGGATATCAAGATCTCGGGCCACCAGCTGAACGAGAATTATCTGAACACGTTCCGGGTGAGAGACGGGATCCTCCAGGTTAGCTACGACGAGTACGAACAGTTCGACGGTGAGTTCGGGCACATTTTCTACCGGCAGAAATTCTCCGACTACATCCTCCGGGTGGAGTACCGGTTCGTAGGCGAACAGGTGCCGGGTGGACCGGGATGGGCGAGGAAGAACAACGGGGCCATGCTCCACTGCCAGTCGGCCGAGAGTATGGGGCTGGACCAGGATTTCCCGGTCTCGATCGAGGCGCAGTTCCTCGGTGGCCTGGGAGAGGGTGAGCGTCCAACAGCGAACGTGTGTACACCGGGCACGCATGTGGTCATGGATGGCAAGCTGGTCACCCGTCATTGTACTAACTCGAGTTCCGCCACCTATCATGGAGAAGATTGGGTGACGGTCGAGATAATCGTGCACGGAGGCCGTGATATCTTTCACGTCGTTGAGGGAGACACTGTCCTG
>JAUVWC010000339.1 GCA_030604325.1 Candidatus Zixiibacteriota bacterium
CGAAGGCGGTGCCGGTCCGGCCATGAGCGGCGTCGGCTTCAACCTGCTCGATGGTGATTACGGAGTCATAACCGCCGAGCAGGTGGAAGCGGCTGTCCGCCCCGACTCAATTCACTACCCGCAAACTGTCCTCGTGAGCCTGGAGAACACCCACAACAAGGCCGGTGGGACGATCTTCCCCCTGGATGAGATGCGCAAAATCCGCAGTGTCGCTGATGAATACGGGCTATCCATGCACATGGATGGCGCCCGGCTGTTCAACGCCGTCGTGGCCACCGGTGTAGAGGCTCACTTGTGGGCGGAACCGTTCGATTCGATCTCTACCTGCCTTTCCAAGGGTCTGGGGGCCCCGGTGGGATCGGTTCTGCTGGGTTCAGAGGAGTTTATCGATAAGGCGCTGCGGGTGCGCAAACGTTTTGGAGGTGCGATGCGGCAGCTGGGCATTCTGGCGGCGGCCGGCCTCTACGCCCTCGAGCACAATATTGAACGCCTGGCCGATGATCATGCCAACGCCCGCCGCCTGGCTGAAGGTGTAAACGAAATGGAAGGTTTCTCTGTCGATCTTAAGGCGGTGCAGAGCAATATCATCATGATCGATGTCAGCGGCACGGGTATGTCGGAGGTGGCGGTGCGCGACCGTCTGGCCGAAGAGGGAGTCAAGGTGCACACCTTCGGCCGGGGTTTCCTGCGCGCGGTTACCCATTTGAATGTAACCGCTGAGCAGATCGAGAACGCCCTGGAGGTGTTTGCCGGGGTAGCGGGGTCCGCCTGATATGGAGAGTGCCGAACCGGATCTGAGCCGGTATTTTGAGGTTGCACACGTGGCAAACCGGTGTGCGGTACTGACAGGGGCCGGTGTCTCCGCCGAGAGCGGCATGCCTACCTTTCGCGGCGAGCAGGGCCTCTGGAAAGAGTATCGCCCTGAAGAGCTGGCCACTCCTGAGGCGTTTCAGAGGAACCCCGAGCTTGTATGGGAGTGGTATGAATACAGGCGGGGTATGCTCGAAGGGATCCAGCCAAATGAAGGACACCGCGCCTTGGCTTCGGCGGAGCAGTTCTTCGAGGAATTCACCCTGATCACACAGAATATCGACGGCCTTCATCAGGCCGCGGGAAGCACCGACGTGGTGGAGCTACATGGAAATATCCGGCGGGACCGCTGCCACGACTGTGGAGCGGGGCGAGGAGAAGAGGAGGCCATGGAGTGTACCTGCGGGGGACTATTTCGCCCCGACGTCGTGTGGTTCGGTGAATCGCTGCCTCCCCAGGCGATCTCCATGGCCTTCAGTGCGGCGCAAAGCGCCGATCTCTTGTTCTCGGTAGGCACCTCCACCATGGTCTATCCTGCCGCGCAGCTGCCGTATCTGGCGAAAGATGCGGGGGCCTTTGTCGTAGAGGTCAATCCCGAGCCCACTCCTTTCACCCCGCTGGCCGATCTTGCGGTACGGGGTCCGTCGGGGCAGTGGCTGCCCCGTCTGCTCGACCCACTCGGATCCCCGGCCGGAGGTGGTAACAGCTGATGAACTTCCGGCCCACCGGCAGGCTGGGGCTGCTCGTGGCCCTCCTCTCTATGGGAGGGTGTA
>JAUVWC010000046.1 GCA_030604325.1 Candidatus Zixiibacteriota bacterium
ACAAAAACGGAGGAGGCAAAAGCAAAGCCAAGGCTGTTGAAGAGGACCAGTGCAATAGAGTAGGGATCGGTTTCAGACTCCTTGCTGAAAAAGAGCATGGGCCAGCTGAACACCGCTGCATAGAGGAAGACCTAAATCAAGCTGTTCTGGTGATCTGATACCGCTCCCAAAGGGTGTCCGGCAATTGGATTGCCAAGAAGCCATAGCACATAAGCCATATAGGCAAGTGGAGTAACCACAATCAGCAGGTTCCACCAATTGCGGCGGATCGCCAGGTATAACGATATACCGGAGAATACAGCTATGAGGGGAAGACCTATGTGAGTTCTGTCGATCAGGAGGGCGGCTATCAGCCCCAGCAGTACTGCAATAACTCCCAGGCTCTGGGAATCGTGGATCAGAGCCAGATAAAGCATGAATCCTACCACAAGCAGAAGAAGCAGAAAAGCCAGGTAGACGCTGCCGATGAATGGATCCTGCGAAAAGAAGTGCAACCTCATGGTCGAGTAATAGAGCAACAGGAGACTGCTGATATAATTGATACGATAAATGTGAGGAATGCTCTCCTTCCAGACGCGAGCGAACATATACAGACCAACAACCGCGAGATAGCCTACAATACTGGATACTATGGGTAAGCCGAGATTGCTGGTGTAGGTCATCAGGAAGACAATGCCCAGCAGCAGGATAGCACTGCCGATCCATGCCAGGCCGAAAGCGCCGATCCTGATTTCAAGTCCCGGCGTGGCGGATTCAGCTCGCGGCGGTTCAGTACGGTGGACACCCTCAGCCGCTGCCGCGGCAGTGGGTGCGGGAGAGACTCCAGTAGCCGGTAGACCGAGATGGCTCTCGATCCGGGCTATCCTCGCTTCGATCTCCTCGAGAAATTCCCGGGCCTGTTCATCCCCGGAGTCGAAAGAAGATTTAGGATCGACCATAGACATATCCCATTAAGGCTCTGCAATTCACTACGGTCCATTATCACCATCCCGTCAACCATATAAAAGTGAAAAATATCACTTTATCCTCTTCCGCCCGCCCAAGTGCCCCTGGAGGACCCCCTGCAATGTCCGACTCGTTCTCAAACGGAAAGTACATATACACATTTACACATTTACACATTTGCTCAGCCGTTTATGCGGCAGTTTGTGACCCATCAGCTCCTATCTTCATGCTTTCCACCACCTGCTCATCTGCGGGAATCACCTCTATTACTTCTTTTTGCCGCTCTTGTTTGTCGGAGACCACCACACGTACATGGCTGCTGTGGCGCAATTTGCTGTATCTGGTCGTAATCCCACCCGCCATGAGGAGTTCTTCAACGTCGGCCGTTCCCCTGACCAGGGTCAACGGTCCCCGCACATCTACCACTTCCATCAACCTGTCCCCTGCCCCGCTCAAGGTGAGCAGCAATCTATTGTCATCCTCGTTACGGCCCACCACGGCCTTGGTGCGGGGGGAAAGACGGAAGTGGCGTCCGGCCTTGAGCAGGTTGGCATCGTTCACCGAGAAAGCCGGAACGTGGATCATCAGGTCTCGCATCAGCGCAGCGAAGCTCGGGTCTGTCAAACGACAGCCGCCGGCGGGACAGGGATAGTCCGAGATGCCGTAGGATCGTGCCAGTTCAATCTGCGGTTTGCGGGACCTCCCCTGTATGCCGAGAAGCTTCTCCCTGTCGATCCAACCCTCCCTCTCGGGTATGCTGGGGGCCAGCAGCCTTGCCGAAAGAGGGCGCACCACCAGGCCCTCCAGGCCGGCCTCCTTCTCGATCAGCTTCATGGCCATCCGCCGTTGCGACATAGGCCGTTCCCCGAGCACTTCGCCGGTAACGATGAAGGAAGCCCCGGCCTCGTCCATATACTCCCGCGCCCGGCGGAACATCATGATGCGACAGTCGAGACAAGGATTGAGGTTCCTGCCGTAGCCGTGTTTCGGATTCTTGACAACAGCGAGAAACTCCTCGGACGTGTTTACCACCTTCAGATCGATACCGAGCTGGCGTACCGCACTGCGGGAGGCCGAGCAAGAACTGCTCTTGGGAGTACACGTGCAGAATAAGCTCACGAAGTTTAGAGCTTCGACTTCGATGTGCTGCTCTAGAATAACCCTGATGGCCAGCGTACTGTCCAGACCACCTGAAAGCAATGCTACCGCCCGCAATATTCACCATCCTTCGCTTGTTGAAGCTATGAAGATCGATGCACCTCAATCATTCTGATCTGCCGTTACTGTTCCTGCCCTGGGGACTCGGAGTCGGTCTTACGCAGGGGGTAGCGACCTCCAGGTCTCTCCATGCGCCGAAGCAGCAGCGCTAATCCCGCCACCAGGAGGATACTGAAAAGGAGAAAGACCTCCCAACCTGTGCGGCGCGCCTTGAATTCCGCAATGGCGGCCAATCCGATTTCTTGAGCGTCCCAGGCCAGTTGAAGACCCGGGTCCGTAACCGCATGTACACTATCCACGCTGAAGGTGTGCATCGCTGCCCGTCCTCGCACCAGGCCGTTTCGCGCCTGCTGCAGCGTGAATAAGCCATCGCCCACTTCCATGCCCTTGCGGTGAGCGACCTCCAGCAGGCTATCCGCTGCAGCAATTGCCTTCACCAGGTTAGTGAAATCGTCCAGCATCCTGGCTGCAGTTTCCCATCCTGGATCACCAGGAGAATGGCAACCGGCGCATGTTCCATCTTCAGAGAGCATCTGGTCTGAAGTAGGATCGATGGCATGGTTCCCATGGCAGGCTTCACAGGCTGGTTCTCTAAGCGCCTCGAAGATGGGGCCGTGTGGAGAAGCCTGAAAATCGCCGGCATTGGACACATGGCACTGACTGCATACAGCACTCACCGATGTCACACCGGGTGGTACCGCCCCATGGTTGCCGTGGCAATCGTTGCAAGCGGGGGCACCGATATCGTTCTGTTCCAGAAGGGCCTTACCATGGACGCCACCTCTGTACTCCTCCGCTATGGATGTACTGAGTGTTGAGCCTTCCATAATCGCGGAATCGGAGTGGCAACGCGCACAGGTATCGGGAACCCGCCCCGGTGCCACGGAGGATCTGGGATCGGACGCCACCATGATGCGGTGACTCAAGTGACAATCTACACAGGTGGCCACCTTTGCATTGCCTCGCCGAAGCTGCTCACCATGCCTGCTCGTCCAGTACAGCCGTTCCTGGTCTACCCTCTGCCCGGGGGCGAACCGGCGCATGTATACCGGATCGCTGTGACACCGACCGCAGAATGCCGGAATCTCCCCCTGAGCGGGCACTCCACGAAAACCGGTTCCGGGCCCCTTTGCCGCCGTGTAATCAAAGCTCTCGACATCGGCCGGAGCGTCCGGATTGCCGCCGTGGCAGTCGGAGCAGTCCAGCCCCGCCGACGCATGCGCGCTGAATCCAAAGTCGTGGACGATACCCTCTGTCGCTTCCGGTCCTTCGAGTACGCGGTGGCAGGTAATGCATCCGCTTTCAGTACCGATCCGGGTGGATACGGGCCCAATGGTTCCTTCGCCGGTGCCGGCCAGGGCCGCCGCCGTACTCGTGCAGAACACGACCAGGGCGGCGGCCGTCACTGCTCTCCCTGATATCGTTGGTTGTACCACGCTCGATGCCTCCCCCACCTTAATGATGGTAGAACTTCGCCCAGATCGTCAGAATGATGACCACGACCAGCAGGACCAGGCCGGCCCAATTGATGACGCGGCTGGGACGACCCCGGGCGGCACCGCGGTCCAGCCAGGGAACCAGTGTCCAGGCCACCCCCAACAATCCGAAACCCATGAAGACCAGAACCCGACCATCTATGCTCAGGAATTCAGCCGGCATCACGCGCAGAACCTGGAACATAAACAGGAAGTACCACTCCGGCTCGATACCTTGAGGCGCCGGTCCGAAGGGATCGGCCTTCAGGCCTAATTCCCAGGGGAAGTAGAGGGACAGTGTGCCCAGAAGACCCAGAACTATCACCCAAACCATAATGTCGCGCAGAACGAAATTCGGGAAAAAGGGCATTGCCCGACGCGGACGACCGGTTAGCGGCTCGCTCATTCCCTGGCGCTGTACCATCAGGAGGTGGATTGTCACGAGGATAGTGGTAAGGGCCGGCAGTATGGCCACGTGGAAGCCGAACATGCGCGTGAGTGTACCCCCCGTTACGTGCTCCCCGCCGCGGATCATGCGCATAAACGTATCTCCCACCACCGGGAGGATGCCTACCAGTTCGGTACCCACTTTCGTGGCAAAAAATGACAGCTGGTTCCACGGCAGCAGATAGCCAGTAAAGCCAAAAAACATGAACAGGCCCAGCATTACGAGCCCGGTTATCCACGTGAACTCCCGGGGCTTGCGGTAGGTTTTCTTGAAGAACACACTGAACATATGAATGATGGCAGTGGCGATGAGGAAGCTCGCCGACCAGGAATGGATACTCCGCACCAGCCAACCGAACGGGACTTCAGAGATAATATATTGCACGCTCTCATATGCGGCCGCCTCGGTGGGACGGTAGTACATCAGCAACAGAATCCCTGTGACCACCTGGATAAGGAACAGGAAGAGGGTGATGCCACCGAGGTAGTACCAGATGGTATGGTGCATGGGAACAGACTTGCTGCGGGCAAACTCGCGCAGGTCCTCCAGACGATAGCGCTCATCCAGCCAGCCCATCACGTATTTAAGCGGATTCAGGCTCATTTTGGTCGGCTCACAAGTATTTCACCGTCACGCAGTTGGACCTCCAGCGGAGGTAGTGGACGGGGCGGCGGGCCCTGAATGTTCTTTCCCGTGAGGTCGAATTGGCCGTCGTGGCATGCGCACCAGATAAGGCCGAGGTCCGGACGGTACTCAACCGTACAGGCCAGATGAGTACATGTTCCCAGGAAGGCCCGGAATTCCCCCTCTGCCGTGCGGACCACAAGTGCCGGCTCGTTTCCGAACTGAATGAGCTTACCCGAGTTGAAGGGAAAGTCGTCGGCCGGGCCTATACCCACGGCCTCCTCGGCCGCCCGGACGTCTCGCGGTGGAAAGACGAACCGCCACATCGGGTACAACACTGAAACCACCAAGCCAAACATGCCTGTACCGAGAACCGCTCCCAGGAAACCGCGCCTGTCAGCTCTCGGGCCGGGTACATCACCTGTGATTCTATCTCCGTTGGACATTACCCATCCTAACCTGTGATTCTATCTCTGTTGGACATTACCCATCCTAACCCGCGATTCTATCTTCTTTGAACATTACCTGTCCTTATAGCATATTCGATCTATCAATAGTACCAAGCTGATCTGGAACGAATCGAGTGGAATTGTCTACGAAGCTCTAACGGAACGTAAATTTAATAACGAACGGACGAGCAGACATTCGGAAATTGTGAAATATGTAACTAATTCGTATTCATATGGTACCTTGAACTAATGTCCCGAGTCAGAAGTCCGTTGCATAACCGAGAACTACGCTGCGCCGCTCCGGCCAGGCGCTGCGACGAGGCATGACAGACACTCTCCACGGACCCGTCACCGGGCAGGATCACCAGCCGTTGAACAACGGGAAGACGCCTGAGATAGAGGAATCGACGAAGACAGGGCCCCATCGAATGCGTCGATATCCAAAGTACGTCTATAATCCCATCAGCTTGATCGGGGCGGCCTTGGCCGTGGCCATGCTGTTCGCGATCATACTGGTTTTCGTAGTGGATGTAACGTCTGAGGAGCCGAGTCCCTACATCGGCATTCTCGGGTTCGCCGTCCTGCCCCTCCCGCTGATTATTGGACTGCTGTTGGTCCCCGCCGGCATGTGGCTCGAATGGAGTCGGGAAAGGAAGGGGACGTCGAAAGCAAAGGGGCTGCCGACCCTTGATATGAACCGGCCGGAGCACCGGACGGCATTCATCACTTTCGTAACCGGCACAATCATCCTGCTGCTTCTCACCGCCGGCGGCTCATACAAGGCTTACGAGTATACGGAATCTGTATCCTTTTGCGGCCGGGTGTGTCACGAGGTTATGGATCCGGAATACACCACCTATCTGAACGGTCCACACGCGCGGGTTGGGTGTGTGGAGTGCCATATCGGGGAAGGAGCTGAATGGTACGCGCGGTCCAAGATCTCCGGTGTCTATCAGTTCTACAGTGTGCTCTTCAATAAATACCCCGCGCCGATTCCCACCCCGATCGATAACCTGCGCCCGGCACGTGAAACCTGCGAGCGCTGCCACTGGCCCGCTAAATTTCACGGCGATCAGATGTGGGGAGTCTCGAGGTACCTGAACGATGAGGAGAACACCCGCTGGCGAATCCAGCTCGTCATGAAAACCGGTGGCGCCGACGAAACCACAGGACAGATCCGCGGCATCCACTGGCACATCGCGCAGAAGGTTGAATACGTTCCCACCGACAGCACACGCATGGATATCCGCGAAGTGCGCCTGCACCGGGCTGATGGAACGGTGGAAGTGTACCAGTCCATGTACAATCCCCTGAGCGAAGAGGAGCGGGCGGCCCTGCCCGCCGAGGAAATCCGCACCATGGACTGCATGGACTGCCATAACCGGCCATCCCACCAGTATCTTTCGCCCAGGCGGGCCATGGATCATGGATTGGAGACCGAGCTGCTGCCACGCGACCTACCCTACCTGAAGCGCGTGGGCACCAACCTTCTCGCCTCCGAGTACATCACTCGCGAGGAGGGGCTCCAGGCCATCGAGAGCGGCCTGATAAGCTTCTACGAGGAGAATCACCCCGAGGTGGTTTCGACCCGACAGGAGGATCTTACCAATGCCATAGCGGGTGTACAGCAGCTGTTCGAAATGAATTTCTTCCCTGCAATGAAAGCACGGTGGAGTGCCTATCCCACCCACATCGGACACCAGGAGTTTCCTGGCTGTTACCGCTGTCATAACGGAGCAATGGTCTCTGAAGAGGGCGAAATCATTCGTAATGACTGCCAGCTCTGCCACGTAATCCTCGCACAGGGACCGGATGTTTCCATCTATGAGGGTGTCGGCGAAGGCATCACCGAGTTCAAGCACCCGGAAGACATATACGAGGCATGGCGCGAGATGGCATGTCATGAGTGTCATACGGGCGGGGAGTATTTCTAGGGGAAGTGGAATGCGCGTAATCACTGCCATACCTGCCGCACTAACCGCTTTGATCCTGGCACGTGTACCGTCGGCCGCCGTGGCTCAGGATAACGATACGTGTCTTATGTGCCACGGGGACGCGTCGATGTTCGCAGGGATGGAGAACGCCGAGTTGCTCGTGGTGGACCAGGAAACCTACCAGGCATCCGCCCACGGCGAGGCCGGATTGGCCTGTGTAGACTGTCACCAAGATCTTGTCGGGTTCGAAGACTTTCCCCACGCTGAAGATCTGCAGCCGGTAGACTGCTCGATGTGCCACGACGAGCAGGCCGCGCAGCACAACCGGTCACTCCACGGGCAGGCCGCGGCCCGGGGGGACGAACTGGCCCCGAGCTGTGCCGACTGCCACGGCAAGCACGACATCATCACTCACACCGATCCGGAATCGCCAACAAACGTGATGAATATCCCCTTCCTCTGCGGGGAGTGCCATCACGAGGGGACACCGGTATCCCGCACCCACGATATACCACAGGATCAGATACTCGAGAATTACTCGCTCTCCATCCACGGGGAGGGGCTTTTCAGGCAAGGTCTTACGGTAACGGCGGTCTGTACTTCATGTCATACCTCCCACAAGATCCTGCCGCACACCGATCCTGAATCCAGCATCCACCGGGACAATGTGGCCCGGACCTGTACCCAATGCCACGCACAGATCGAACGGGTCCACCGCAAAGTG
>JAUVWC010000243.1 GCA_030604325.1 Candidatus Zixiibacteriota bacterium
CGACGACGACCGGAATGTGCCCTTTGAGGCGAGCATCGACCTGGTGGGAAGACTTCGCCGGAAAGGTGATGTCATCTTTGAGGAACTCTACTTCGTGGACGACGTCCACGGGTTCCTGCTCCACCGCAACTGGCTCATCGTCTACCGCCGGGCAGCCGACTTCTTCGATCGCTATCTGAAGGAGGGAGGGAGGGAACATGGTGCACTAGACAGATAGAGAAGAGCCCGGCATCAGTCTGGCGCCGGGCGCTGTCCTGTCTACCTGACCGTCTCCTTGACCAGGTTCACCGGCTTAAGAAGTCTGTGGACGGGATATATTCGGGTACCCCTTCCCCACTGTGTGGCGAGGTAGCGGTCGAAGAAGTTCCACACGAGGAGTCCATCATCGCTCTCCGGCTCCAGCAGATAGGCCGCCACATTGGCCAGGGGCTGAGCCGTGCTGACGAAGAGCGTTCCGGCCGGGAACTCCTTTTTCACCAGTGAATACTCGCCCTGGACCGCATTCGTGTAGTGTCCCTGGTTGAGCCTGCCGGAAGCGGTGATCTGGCTCACTGTGAACGATTCGACCTCCACTTCGGCCGGTTTGGTCAACCTCTCCACAGTTATGCCATGCTGGAGCAGCTTCTCCAGTACCGCCTGGTCCTGGACCTCTATCAGATAGCCGCGGGGGAAATGGACCGTCC
Organism: Candidatus Zixiibacteriota bacterium; assembly: GCA_030604325.1. Classification (GTDB taxonomy): domain Bacteria; phylum Blakebacterota; class Blakebacteria; order Blakebacterales; family Blakebacteraceae; genus JAGLTZ01. Next base: position 684 of record JAUVWC010000243.1, read on the forward strand.
GTTTGGGGACGTACCTGGCATAATAGGGAACGTCGGAGTAGGTCTTCTTCCGGTCGGTCACGCTCATGCGGCGTCTGCCCCCCTCGACCTCGGTTATCTCCATCTCGTAGCCGAGGATGGTCAGCCTCTCCCGGATCGCCTCCCGGTCGTACTCGACGATGAACACGTCGCTCTCTGCGGGGTTGAGCCCCCTCTCGATCGTCTTCCTGTCTGCTGCGCGCAGCATGGCGACGATCTCGTCCCTGTGGTCATGGAGGTAGTCGAGGAAGGAGAGGAACAGGTTGTAGCAGCCGCGCACCCGCGTCTCATAGTCGGCGTAGGGATAGTTCTCGTTAAGGACCGACAGCCGGTTCCTCAGGCCGACGTAGTTGCTCAGGTACCGGGGCTGCGGTCCCAGGGGCACCCATCCTTCCTCCGGGTTTCCGACATTCATGAAGTCCCCGTGCGGGATGCAAAAAGTGTTGTACTTCTCCGCTATGTGCCGGTTGATGGCGCTCATCATCACATCGGCCATATAGTCGAGAAGGGCGGTGTCACCGTTCGGATTGAGACCCCATGTCCAGGTGACCGGTTCCTGGTGGTAGGAACCGTTATGGGTGTGGCTGTCGAGGAAGAAGATCGGGTCCCAGCGCGACAGCACGTTCTGCACCAGGCCCTGCACTTCGGGGCTTTCCATCTTCAGCCCGTCACGGTTCAGGTCGAGGTTCTGCCCGTTATAGCGGATGCCTACCCCCTGCTCGGGCCCCACCTGGTTGCGGCGGTTATTGGGGCTGATCCTCTCGTTGCCATCGGCGTTGAAGATGGGGGCGATGAGGATCACCAGCCTGTCCAGGTAGTAAGCAGTCTTCCCCTGCACGATATCTCTGGCCAGCATCAGCGCCGCCTCCTTACCCTCGACTTCCCCGGCATGGATGTTGGCCTGGAAGTAGACCACGGCCCGGTCGTCGTAGCGAAGGTCGGCCGGCGAGTAGGGGACCGGCTCTCCGATCACGAGGAGGGGGACCTGTCTGCCTTCGGCGCTGGTGCACAGGGTTTCCACCCTCAGCAGGGAACTCTGCTGTTGAAGCTGCCTGATGAAGTCCATGACGTCGCTGTGCTTGGAGGTCGCGGTGAAATTGCTGGCTTCGGCGACCGTTACCGGTTCCTGCTGTGCCGTCGTGGTGGAGGGGATCGAAACAAGTACGGCCAGCATGCAAGCTGAGATCGTGACGGGGTAGCTGCCTTCTCTTCTCACGGCAAATTTCCTTTCTGAGCACCATCGCTGGGGTGTCAGGAGATCGTGGTCTTCTATAGTAGTCTATGGGGGCGCGATTGGCGGTGCCAAACATTATATAGATAGATAGTACCTATCTGGGAACTGCCGTACGGAAGGGAGGATGCCGTGGCCGGTGATATTACCCGGCTGACAGCAATGGTAACCTGCGCCGGGTGAGCCTCGAAACTGGGTCCGGCGGACCTGGAACTGGCGCTGCTAAAGCTGAAGCCGGAGGACGATCCGAATCTGCTGGTAGGAACGGCTGCCATGGATGACGCCGGTGTGTACCGTCTCGACGATGAGACCGCGCTGATCCAGACAGTCGATTTCTTCACACCGATTGTGGATGATCCGGGGACCTTTGGAGCGATCTCCGCGGCCAACAGCCTGTCGGATGTATACGCCATGGGAGGCCGCCCTCTGACGGCCCTGGCCGTGGTCGCGGTTCCCCCCGAGTTCGACATGGATGCGCTCGGAGACATCCTGGCGGGTGGTCAGGAGAAGGCAAGGGAGGCGGGTGTGCCGATAATCGGCGGCCATACGGTGAAGTGCCCCGAACTCAAATATGGTCTGGCCGTGACGGGGCTGGTACATCCCGAACGCCTGATCACCATCGACGGTGCGATGGCCGGGGACGTGCTATATCTGACTAAGCCGCTGGGGACCGGGGTTATCGCTACCGCCTTGAAGAATGGAGACTGCCCTCCTGCGGTGCTGGCGGGCGCGGTGGCCTCCATGCTGACCCTCAATGCCGATGCGGCCGAGGCTATGTTGGAAGCCGGCGCTCATGCCTGCACCGATGTGACCGGATTCGGGCTGGCGGTGCATGCTCACCAGATGGCCCACTTCAGCGGCGTCGCCCTGGAGATAGACCTCGATAACCTGCCTGTCTTGGCCGGCGCCCTGGAGGCCGCCGCGGCGGGCCACATCCCCGGCGGCCTCGATACCAACCGCTCCTATACGGAGGACTGGGTTACGAGCGAGACGGCTAGCGGAGAGCGTCTCACGATCGCCTACGATCCCCAAACGAGCGGGGGTCTGTTGATCTCTGTCTCCGGCCGGATGGCGCCGGCACTGGAGGAGGCACTCGCGGGCCGGGGGGTTCCGGTCCACCCCGTGGGACGGGTGGTAGAGGGACGTGCGGGTGTGGTCGTATTGAAGTAGGAAGGGCCCTAGTTCCGACGGATTTCTGGCTCGGGATACTAACGCCCTCC
>JAUVWC010000045.1 GCA_030604325.1 Candidatus Zixiibacteriota bacterium
ACCATGTTCGAGCGGCTGGTCGATGAGATGAAGCCGGTGAGGGCAAGTGTCATCAGACCGCAGATCGCCTGAGGGGGTAGAAACGATGGTTAGGAAAGCCGTCATCCCCGCTGCCGGACTGGGAACGCGATTTCTACCGGCGACCAAGGCCCAGCCGAAGGAAATGCTTCCCATTATTGATACCCCGGTGATCCAGTATGTAGTGCAGGAGGCAGTGGACTCGGGAATCGAAGATATCCTGATTATTTCAGGCAAAGGGAAACGCGCCCTTGAAGATCATTTCGACCGCAACTTCGAGCTGGAGGCCCATCTCAAGGAGCGGGATGACATTGCCGGCTACAACGAGGTCCGCCGCCCGGCCGATATGGCCGATATCCATTTCGCCCATCAACAGGAGTGTGGCGGTCTGGGGGATGCCATCCGCTATGGACGCCGCCACACGGGGGACGAGCCGTTCGCGGTGCTACTGGGAGATACGATCATCGATGCGGTGGTACCGGCAACCCGGCAGCTGATCGACGTCTACGAGCAGTATCGCCAAACTGTTTTGGCCGTTGAGGAGGTCCCGCTCGAGAAGGTATCCCGTTACGGCGTGGTGGGTGGCGAAAGGGTGAGCGACAGAATACTCAAGGTCGCCCAGCTGGTGGAGAAGCCCCGGCCCGACGCATCGCCTTCCAACCTGGCTGCGGCCGGTAGATACATCCTGACACCGGAGATTTTTGAGGCGATCGAGGAGACCCCCCCCGGCAGGGATAACGAAATCCAGCTTACCGATGCTCTGCGCCTGCTGCTGGTACGGCAGGGCGTGCTGGCGCTGACCATCGAAGGGAAACGCTTCGATATCGGTGATAAGCTGGATTATGTGAAAACCACCATCGAGTTCGCGCTGAAGCGGGAGGAGTTCGCTGAACCCGTTCTTCGGTTCATCAGGGAGATCGCCGGATCGGGTGAGGGTGAGGCATGAGAGGGCGGATCGGGCGGCTGACTCTTCTCCTCCTGCTCCTCCTCATCTCCTCGGGCTGCGGCCCCCGGAGCAGCACGCGCGTCCTCAAGCTCGCACACGGACTTGATGTTGCCCATCCGGTGCACCAGGCCATGGTCCATATGGCCGAGCGGGTGGGTGAGCTCTCCCGTGGCCGGATGCGGGTCGATATCTACCCCAGTGGCCTTCTGGGCGAGGAGAGGGAACTGATCGAACTCCTCCAGATCGGAAGCCTGGCCATGACCAAGGTCTCGGCCAGCCCGCTGGAGTCCTTCGTGCCCGAGATAAAGATATTCAGTATCCCGTATGTGTTCCGCGACGAGGAGCACCTGTGGAAAGTGCTGAATGGTGAGATCGGCAGAAGACTGCTTCTGGCGGGCCAGCAGTACTTCCTGCGCGGCATGTGTTATTACGACGCGGGGCCGCGCAGCTTCTACACCAGGGAGGTGCCCGTTCGCACGCCGGAAGATCTCGTGGGGCTTAAAATCAGGGTCCAGAAGAGCATCACCTCCCACCGAATGGTCAAGGCTCTCGGTGGGGCGGCCACACCCATCGATTGGGGGGAACTCTATTCGGCCCTGCAGCAGGGCGTGGTGGACGGCGCAGAGAACAATCCTCCCAGCTTCTATCTCTCCCATCACTACGAGGTGCAGGTACTACAGCCTGGATGAGCACACCTGGGTGCCCGATATCCTGCTCATCAGCACCAGGGTGTGGGAGAGCCTCAGTTCGCAGCAGCAGCAGTGGCTCCAGCAGGCGGTGGATGAATCGGTGACGGTGCAGCGCGGGCTGTGGAAAGAGTCGTCGACCAGGGCCCTCGACGAGATTCGCAGCGCGGGAGTCGAGATCATATACCCGAACATAGCTCCTTTCCGTGAAGCGGTGAGGCCGATGCACGAAAGCTACCGCGGGACTGCGATCTATGCCCTGATCAGAGAGATCGAGGAGATAGAGTAGAGAGTTCTTATATGCAGAGGTTCATAGAATGGGTCCAGAGAGGCCTGTCGGCGCTCCTCGTCGTGCTCATGACGGCCATGGTGCTGGATGTCACCTGGCAGGTGATAACCAGATTCCTCCTGCGTCACCCCAGCTCCTTCACCGAGGAACTTGCGGGCTTCCTCCTCGTCTGGATCGGTCTCCTTGGGGCCTGCTACGCCCTGCAGACCAGAGCTCATCTGGGCATCGATCTCCTCGCCGGCAGGGTAAGTGATGCCTCGAGGAAATGGGTGGAGTTGGTCGTCTACAGCCTGGTTGGACTATTCGCCTTCTTCGTCATGGTCATCGGGGGCCTGAGGCTCGTGTGGCTGGCCTTCCAGCTCAATCAGATATCGGCAGCCATGGGTCTCAAAATGGGTTACGTCTACCTGGCCGTGCCCATCTCCGGTGTCCTGATGATCATTTTCTCCACCGGCTATATCACCAAGGCCTTCACCGTAAGGTCCGTCGTGTAATGGATCTCTCGGTACTTATCCTCATCATCAGCTTTGTGGTCTGCCTGGCCCTGAGTGTGCCTATCGCCATCAGTATCGGGATAGCGACTATCCTGACGATGCTGTTCACCATACCCGCCGGGCCGGCCGTGACGACGATGGCACAGAGAATGGCCACCGGTATCGACAGCTTCGTCTTGCTGGCCATTCCCTTCTTCATCCTCTCCGGCCAGCTGATGGCCCAGGGCGGCATCGCCAGGCGGCTGATCGATTTCGCCAAAGTGCTCGTCGGCGGGTTCCGCGGGGGACTGGCCTTCATAAACATCCTGGCGTGCATGTTCTTTGGCGCCATCTCCGGTTCCGCGGTGGCGGCCACTTCGGCTATCGGCGGCTTCATGATCCCCGCTATGAACAGGGAGGGGTACGAGAAGAGCTTCAACGTTTCGGTTACGATGACCGGCTCGATAACTGGCCTGCTGATACCGCCCAGCAACGTGCTGATCGTCTATTCATTGGCCAGCGGGGGGGTCTCTATCGCTGCCCTATTTGTGGCGGGATACCTGCCGGGCATTCTCGTCGGGCTGGGGCTCATGTTCGTATGCGGTGCCATTGCCTCCCGGCGTGGCTATCCTGTGGTCGAGCGCCCCCGGTTGGCTGAGGGCTTGAGCATCTTCCTGCGTGCCATACCCAGCCTGTTCCTGGTGGTCATCGTAATGGGCGGCATCATCGCCGGGATTTTCACTGCCACCGAAGCCAGTGCTATTGCCGTCCTCTACTCGCTGTTGCTCGCCATGGGAGTCTATCGGGAGGTGCGAGTCCACCAGCTTCCAGAGATCATCCTCAAAACGGTGGAGACGACCGCCATTGTGATGCTGCTGATTGGTACCTCCACCGCTATGTCGTGGATCTTGAGTTACGAGAACATCCCGCAGAATCTGGCTGCCGGCATACTCTCCCTCACCGACAGCAAGATCGTAATTTTACTACTTCTCAATGTCGTGCTTCTGCTTGTGGGCACTTTCATGGACATGACGCCCGCGGTGCTTATCTTCACACCCATCTTCCTTCCCATCGCCGTCCAGCTGGGAATAACGCCCCTTCACTTCGGTATAGTAATGGTTCTGAATCTGTGCATCGGCCTCTGCACACCGCCGGTGGGGTCCATCCTCTTCGTCGGATGCGGCATCGGGAAGACCACCATCGCCGAGACGGCCAGGACCCTCGTTCCGTTTTATGTAGTTATGGTTCTATCACTGCTGCTCATCACATATATCCCGTGGATAAGCGAGGTCCTGCCGAAGGTGTTCGGGTACTCCTTTTAGGGTACGCATTTTCTGGATTCTTCGGTGAGTTCCAAATTCGAGGAGGGCATCAGGGGCACCCTATCAGCTTCTCCATACGGGCGGCAATCTCGGTTCTCCTCTCTCTCCATGTTTTACTCGAGAAGATCTGCGGTGCCGCTTCGATCAGACGCGGCAGCATCCAGAACACCGCACTCTGGGTCCATGCCGTACCAAGGCGTGTCTTCATCCTCTGACGGTTTAAGCCCGCGGCGACCTCAGATAGTGATTTGTCCTCTACGATCATCTCCAGCATGAGCATCATGGCCTCTTTCTCCTCGGGATTCTCCTCGAGGTGCTTGCAGTCCGAGGCCACCATGAGCCCATAGGGGATTTCTTCCTTCAGCTTGCCGGCGTCGATGGTCTCAACTTTTATTGGTCGTTCCCACTCCACCGCCACCAGGCTCCAGCCTTCCTCAGCTTTCTGCCTGACATGCTCAGGAATGGGGGGGCTGGACATCGGCTCGCGAACGCGCTCTTTGTCTGTCATGCTGTCTCCTTGGCGGGATCCCTCGTTTCCGGGTGGAACGTTCCCATCTTGGAGATACGTAACTTGAACACCTATAGTTTGACCGAATGAGATTCTCTCTTCGGCGCTGGAAGACGACATGGGTAGGATTTGTCCTGCAGACTGCACATTAGTATACTCGGTGCGGAATATCCGTAACCTCCTGCTCGAGGAGGACCAATTATCCGGAACACAGAAGGGAACAAATATTTGTATTTATTCCTGGAGAGACTAATACATGAATATCTTCAATTGTAAAATACTATTTAACGGCCCACGAAATAGCAACAAAATTGCCATCACTTTTGATGACGGACCTCATCGTAAATTCACCCCAATGATTCTGGATTTATTGGCAGAAAAACAGACGCATGCTACGTTCTTTGCTACTGGCAAAAGTATTGTTAACAACAAAGAATTGGCGGAAGAGATTGCTTCACGGGGACATCTGCTTGGCAATCACACCTACAATCACGTCTCTGCATTGTCCACTAATAGGGAGAGGCTGCGTGATGAGATCGTGCGCACCAGGGAGGTGATAGAGGATATCTCTGGAAAGCCAAACCATTATCTACGTCCTCCCTATGGTCACATCAGCCCCGCTCTCCTATCGATTTGCCGGGAGATGGAGCTGTCACTTGTACTCTGGAGCCTGAACAGCAAGGATCATCACGGAAAACCGGCTCCATGGATCGTAAACCGGATAAAAAAAAGAATTAAATCTGGTGCCGTACTGCTTTTTCACGAGGGACACTTTAGCGACAGAACGCGTGATTATTCCCCTACCATCACTGCTCTGGCAGAGGTGCTGGAGGATATCATGCTGAAGGGGCTGACGCCGGTTACCATCGCGGAATTTTTCGAAGCTCTGTGAGATGACAACTTATGAAACAATATACGTAGGCCTATTAGCTGTCTTTACTGTCTGGTATGCGATTTCCCTGTTCGCCATGTTCGTTGGTCTGTTCCGTATCCCCCGCTGCGTCAGTCGCAGAAAGCATATTCTCACGGTGGTTATCGCTGCCCATAATGAGGAGCAGCATATCGAGCAGTGCCTGCAAGCTGTCGCCGCACAGGATTACCCACGGGAATCTTACGAAGTCATCATTGCTGACGACCGCTCCACAGACCGCACGCCGGCCATTATCCGCGACTTCTGCGCAAAGTATCCCAACTTTTCATCTGTTCGCATTGAACCGGGTGAGCAGGGCGCTATCCCCAAGAAAACCGTACTGATACGGGCGATACAATCAGCACGTGGCGATATTATTGTCAGTACAGATGCCGACTGCGTGCAACCCGCAGGCTGGTTGTCATCCATTAACGCCAGTTTCGGTGAAAGGGTGGGTATGGTTGTTGGTCATACCCGTTATCACCGGCCGAAGAACGTATGGGCAGGCATTGATGCTATTGATTACCTGTCGCACCGGGCGTTGGGCGTGGCATTCATCGGCATCGGTTCTGCGTACACATGCACGGCTTCTAATTTCGCGTACCGTAAGGAGATTATTGACGCAATACATGAAGATTTTTCGCAACTGAGAGTTCGTCCGGCTGAGGACAACTACTTGCTTAATCACGTCCACAAGAGAACCACCTACACCTTTGCCATAGCCACGGATCCTGACTCGATCGTAACAACTCATGGAGCCGTCTGTTTCCGCGATTTCATGCACCAACGTTTTCGCTGGGGGGCTTATGGCGACAATATCGTAACCCTGGGCCTCAAGCTGTTTTTCGTGCCGGCCCTGCTCTATTACTGCCTTGTCTGGATAGGACTCTTATCTTCACTCTTCAGCACAACAATTCTCATAAGTGTTCTTTTATCAGTTGGCGTTAAGATTTGCATGGATTTCCTGTTTATGTTAAAGGCGGCATCCCTTTACGAGTGCCGTTATTTACTCACCTACTTTTTACCGGGATTTATTTCCAATTTGATCCTGACAGTTCCTGTTATGATAAAGGGAAATTTCTTCACCTTCACATGGAAGGAAAAACAATATACAACTGCGCAGGAAATTATTGATAATTAGTAAACTAAATATTTACCATTTGAGTTTAGGGCGCGTAATGCTAAGAGGAGGAGGAGGAGGAGGAGGAACTCTCGCTTAGCAGCTCCGCGACCGTCTCGATGAGACGTCGGTTCTCATCTTCGAGCCCCACGCTGATCCTTACGGCGTTCATATCGGTACCGAAGCTGCCCATCGGCCGAATGATGACGCCCTTGTCCAGCAGAGCGTTGTAGGCCTTGTTGGCGTCGATCGGCAGGAAGGCCATGACGAAGTTGGTCTGGCTGTCGAGGACGCGGCAGCCCAGCTTGCGGAGCTCTTCGGCGACGTGTCGCCGTGCAGCGTTGTTCTCTCTGCTGATACGCTCGACTCTCTCGGTCTCCTTCAGCGCGGTCAGGGCTGCAACCTGTGATAGAGAGTTCACATTGAACGGTGGGCGGACCCGTTCCAGCAGACTCACCAGATCAGGATGACTGATGGAGTAGCCTACTCTGAGTCCGGCCAGGGAATGAATCTTGGAGAAGGTGCGGAGGATGATCAGGTTGGGATAGCGGTCCAGCCACTCGATGGTCCGGGGATAGTCGGGAGCATCCACGTATTCGTAGTATGCCTCGTCTACGGCCACCAGGACATTCTGCGGAACGGTTTCCATAAAGCGCTCGAGCTTGTCGGCGCTGTTGTATGTACCGGTGGGGTTGTCGGGATTGGCGATGAAAACCAGCTTGGTCTTCTCGTTCACCGTCTCCGCCATAGCCTCGAGGTCGTGACGGAAGTCCTCGTCGATGGGTACGGCGATCCCGGTGCCCTGTGATATCTGGCTGACGATGGCGTAGATCACGAAGGAGGGAGTGGCGTATATCAGGTTTTCTCCCGGCTTGGCAAAGACATTCGCCAGCAGGTAGAGGATCTCCACCGAACCGGCGCCGATGAAGATGCGTTCCTCGTCGACCTGCAGGTGCTCGGTCAGGGCACGGTGCAGGTAGAAGACACAGTCATCGGGATAGCGGTTCAGCTCGCGGCAGCCCTTCTCGAGGACCTCCAACACCGCCGGGCTGGGGCCGTGGGGATTCTCGTTCGAGGCAAGCTTGATGACTTCGGCCAGACCTCGTTCCCGCTGCAGTTCCTCTACGGGTTTGCCCGGGATGTAGGGCCTCACCCCCAGAATCTCTTCGCGGGCCAGTTTCTGAAAGTCCACTCCTCCCTCCTTCCATGGCCGATATATTGACCTATGGAATATGGGAGCATTCAAAACGCGTGGCCAGCCAATCCGGGCGCAGTGCGTGGCCGGCTAAAAACGCAATCTTTTATAGGCCAAGCCCGGTATAGTCCAGAGAGGTAACGCCCTCGACCTGATGCGTTCAGTAGGCCTGGACGTGTGAAGGGTTATAATAAGACTCCGCTTCCGTGATGGGACGGAAGCGGAGTTTTGTGAAGAACAGGGATAGAAGACAGTACTATTAACGGCGGAACCTCATTGCCCCTCGGGTGAGTCTGGTGAGGTTGCCGCCGGTTATGCCGCCTCCGCTGCGGCGGTCACCGGCGATCTCCAGGTGCG
>JAUVWC010000029.1 GCA_030604325.1 Candidatus Zixiibacteriota bacterium
CCCTTTATCCGGGCCCACATCATCGCCCCGGCAGACTATGTCGGGGTAGTTATGAAACTGATGAAGGAGCGACGGAGTCTGTTTAAGACAATGGACTATCTTGACCGGACCAAAGTGGAGCTACACTACGAGCTGCCCTTTTCGGAGATCGTCTTCGACTTCTACGATAAACTGAAGTCGGTCAGCCGGGGCTATGCCAGTCTCGACTACGAGTTCGCAGAATGGCGGGAGAGCAACCTTCAGAAGCTGGACATTTTACTGAACGGTGAACCGGTGGACAGCCTGAGCATGATCGTCCATGCCGATAAGGCCCACGAATGGGGGCGACAGCTGACAAAGCGCCTGCGTAAGCTTATTCCCCGCCAGCTGTTCAGGGTGGCCATCCAGGCCGCCGTCGGTAACAGGATCATCGCGCGGGAGACGGTGAGCGCGCTGCGCAAGAACGTTACCGCCAAGTGTTACGGAGGGGATGTGACCCGCAAGAGGAAGCTGCTCGAGAAGCAGAAGGAGGGTAAAAAGCGCATGAGAGCCGTCGGGAGCGTGGAGATCCCCCAGGAGGCATTCCTCGCCTTCCTCTCCATGAAGGATGAGGATTGATGGTACAGGTTATCCTTTTTGGAGTAGCCAGGAAGAAGGCCGATCCGCCCGGCGTCGGGGAGGAGGAGGATGCCACCGCTGCCGCCGCCGGCCGGTCTAGATCACCTCTTCGCGAGACGGTCGAGCTGGTCGTCTTCGCGGTGGCGATCGCTCTTCTGCTGCGCGTCTTTGTGGTTCAGGCCTTTCGCATCCCCTCCGGGTCAATGGAGGACACGCTCCTGGTAGGAGACTTCATCCTCGTGGACAAGATCACGTATGGGCCCAGGTTGAACATCGGTATTGCTGAGGGGCGGCTTCCCGGGCTGCGCCGGCCCCGCACTGGTGATATCATCGTCTTCAAGTACCCTCTCGATCCCTCAAAAGACTTCGTCAAGCGGCTGATCGCCGGTCCGGGCCAGACGGTGCACATCGTCAACCGTAAGGTCTACGTCGATGGTGAGCTTTTCCCCGATCCTTCCCGGAGCAAGCACGGGGATCCAACGGTGTTGCCCGGGACCTATTCGAACAGGGACAACTATGGGCCGGTCACCATTCCCGAGGGCCAATATTTCTTCATGGGTGACAACCGGGAGAATAGCAGGGACAGCCGGGAGTGGGGATTCGTGCCCGAGGAGTATATAAAGGGGCGAGCGCTCATCATCTACCTCTCTTGGGATCCGGATCCGACCATACCCTGGTTCAACCTGATCCATAAGATTCGATGGAGCCACATCTTCAGCGTGGTGCGCTGACGCCCGGACCCCCATCAACCGCCGGAGGGAGCGGGCCGGCTCTCCCGACGCAGCTCTCTCCATCTGATGCAGCTAAACACCTGGCCGACGGTGAAACAAAGATCAGGCACCTCTATCTCCACCTCCCTTTCTGCAAGCGTATCTGTCCCTACTGCGATTTCTCGACGGCGGTGGGTGCCGGTGCCGATGTACCCGGGTTTCTGAAGACACTGGGTCGCGAGGCAGAGCTCCTCGGCGAGGCGGCCGTCCTGTGCCAGCTGGAGCCTGGGGGAGGTACCCTCTACCTGGGCGGGGGTACACCCTCCTGGTTCGGGACCGGCGTGCTCGCCGATCTGTTGGCATGGGTGGTTTCCCTCGCTGGAGGTGAATGGGCAGAGGCTACCCTGGAGATGAATCCGGAACATGCCGACCCCGACCGGCTGCGGGTGTTGCGCAGCGGCGGCATCACCCGCCTCAGCCTGGGAGCCCAGAGCCTCGATCTGACCGTGTTGAGGAAGTTGGGGCGGGTGCATTCACCGCGTGAGGTGTGCGATGCAGCTCGCGCCGCCCGGGCGGGAGGATTCTCGGTTTCTGTCGATCTCATGTTCGCCGTTCCCGGCCAGGAGCACGCCGGATGGCGGGCGGATGTGGATGGCATAGTCGGGCTGGAGCCGGATCACATCTCCCTCTACAACCTGACCTATGAGCCGGGAACTCCGTTCACGCGCTGGCTGGGCACGGGGAGGCTTCAGGTTCTCGACGATGACTGGCAGGCCGAGGCCTATACGTGGGCAGTGGAGCGCCTTCGCGCAGCGGGCTACGAACGCTACGAAGTCAGCAACTTCGCCCGGCCGGGTCATGCCTCTCTCCACAACCAGGCCTACTGGAACCATGACGCCTATCTGGGGATGGGGCCGTCAGCCCACAGCCTTCTGGGGCGCGTCCGTACGGCGAACCTTTTCCATCTCAAGCAGTGGTCGGAGGCTGTGATGGAAGAGGGCCGCCTACCGTGGGCGAGCGTGGAGAGACTGGATGAGCTGGTCCTCGCCCGCGAGCGGGTGCTGCTGGGCCTGCGCACCACGCGTGGATTGGCTATTACGGCACTGCCGGCCCGCTACCGGCAGGAAGTGGTGAGAGGCGCGGAAGAATTGGTGGGGATGGATCTGGCGGTATGGACGGAGGATAGAGCTCTTGTGCTTACCGACCGGGGGGTACTGCTGGCGGACGAGCTGGCGGCGAGGATTGCGCCTTAGTACACCGTTCCGCAATTACGCTGGCATTCAAGCGCCGATACATCACCGTAATTACGGAGCGGTGTACTTAGGGATTTGCTGGTCGATGGTCTTCGGCCAATCCGACCAGCTCCCTGTACGCGCACGTTACGGCGGCAAAGCTGAGCGGTATTGTTATGAGTAGCCCGATCCCAACGCATAACAGCCCGACACAGTTCAGAACGAAAAGCACCAGGGCGAAGAGGGCGAATTCTAGATAGTCGCGTGAGGCTACCTTGCGGCTGGCCTCCATCGCGTCCCAGAAATCGAGCCCGCGGTCCACGATGAACATGAAGGTGAAGAAGTAGAATCCCCTGACGAACAGACCCGGAATGAAGCAGAAAAGATAAGCCGCTCCCGCAAAAACAGTCATGAGAAGCATGGCCAGGGTGGTGGCTAAATACTTGTTGAATGCCTGAAAGAGGTCTCCAATCAGAGGGCGGCCGGTACGCATGTGATTGGCGGTCATCAGGAAGAATCCGGCCTTCATGGGTCCGGCTACGGCCAACCAGACGAGAGGGTGGATCTTATAGGCCACAGCGCTGATGGTAATGAGGATTAGCGCGGCGATGGTGTAGCCGACCAGATCGTCACGGATGAGCTTCCAGCCCTCGAGTATCCATCGCCCCATATCCAGCTCGACTTCGCCGGCCGTGCCTTCCCCGTCGGCAGCGTGCTCCGCACCGCCGGCACCTTCACCGCCGGGGGTGCTCTCGCCACCGGCGGGGGTGCTCTCGCCACCGGCGATATACTCCCTGCCTTCACTGTCCGCAGTGGCCCCGGCTTCGGCGGTCGGTTCTTCATCCCCGGCCCGTTCGGCACCAGGCAGGGGGAAATCGGGGCTCTCCTCCGGGGGGTCCGGATTGGGCTGCGGGCCGGATCCCTCTGGTTTCTGGTCGTCGGTCATGGTCTTTAGCTATACGGTGTTTATTGTTCCAGAGTTTCGGAGCAGGCTTTTCTAGTGGTTGGACCCGGCACTTGCTCCGTAATCTAGGAGGGGTCCACTACATAATACTAGGAGACACTTGTGACGCTTCCCGACGCTCTCGTCCGCGACGCCGACAGCAAGATCCTCTTCTACATCCTGGATGGTCTTGGCGGTACTACTGACCCTGAGCGGGGTTTGACCGAGCTGCAGGCGGCCGCCGCGCCGGTCATCGATGAGCTGGCCCGCCGCAGCGAGACCGGCCTGATGGTTCCCGTACTCCCCGGTATCACCCCCGGCAGCGGACCGGCTCACTTTGCCCTGTTTGGCTACGATCCGGTCGAGAGCAACATCGGCCGAGGTGTGCTGGAGGCGGCCGGTATCGGTTTTCCCCTGCAGGATGGCGACATCGCCATACGGGTGAACTTCGCCACCGTGGATGAAGAGGGGAAGGTCGTCGACCGGCGCGCCGGGCGCATTCCCACCGAAGAGTGCGAGCGCCTCTGCGATATCCTCGCGGCAGTGGTGAATCTGGGTGATGTGGAGGTGTTCATAAGACCGGTCAAGGAGCACCGGGCGGCCATTGTGCTGCGCTCCCGCGGGGAGGAGCTGGCCGATGGCGTGACCGATACCGACCCGCAACAGGTGGGTGTGCCTCCTCTGGAGCTGGTGGCAGAACACCCGGGAGCAGAGCCGGTGGCGGCCATGCTGAGGCGGCTGCTGGAACAGGCAAGGGAACCGCTGGCGGCCGCAGGTGAGCCGGCCTACTACCCTCTGCTGCGCGGGATCGCCCGGCACAGGGTCTACCCCAGCATGCAGGAGCGCTACGGCCTGCGAAGCCTGGCCGTGGCTACCTACCCGATGTACAAGGGCATCAGCCGTCTGTTGGGCATGGACGTACATGAGGGCGCTAAAGACCTCGGCGATCAGCTTGCAGCTGTGGCCTCGGAGTGGGACTCCTACGACTTCTTTTTCGTTCACTACAAGGCCACCGACGCCCGGGGGGAAGACGGTGACTTCGAGGCCAAGGTGGCCGCCATCGAAGAGGCGGATGCCGCCCTTCCCGGCTTTCTGGATCTCGGTCCCGATGTCGTTGTCGTAACTGCGGACCATTCGACCCCCGCTCTGATGAAGGCTCACTCCGGTCACTCCGTTCCCGTTCTCCTCTCCTCTCCCTTGGCCCGCCACAGCGGAGTGGAGCATTTCGACGAGTTGTCGTGCGCGCGTTACGGCACACTGGGGACATTTCCCGCCCGGCAGCTGATGGGCTTGGTGCTGATGCACGCCGGACGCCTGCAGAAGTTCGGAGCTTAAGGCAGGCACCCACGGCCGGCATCATTCGGGACCGGTGTTGCCGCTAACATATGGCGACTGCTTCGTGGATTGTTGCCATCTCTCTGTCGGTATTCGCCGTCCACTGGTTCATGGCCCGCTGGTTGATAGACTGATTTTGTCGCTGCCCACCCTATATTTGTACAAAACGTACAAAACCAACATTATGTTCGATTCCACAACTGGAGCCGGCAGATGATACACCTCTCTGCAACAGATGCCCGCCAGGGTTTCTCCGACCTTATCCATAGAATTGAATATGGAGGAGAGAGAGCCATCCTTCAACGTCACGGCAAAGACGTCGCCGCGATCGTCCCCATCGAGGATGTAGTTCTGCTTGAGGTGCTGGATGAACAGCTCGACATCGAGGAGACGCGCGCTGACCTCAGAGCGGCCTTCAAGCAGGGAACGACCTCGGTGAGCCAGCTGCGGAGCGAAATGGGTTTGGCATAGCATCGGTACCCAAGACCTAATAGCAGTCTCTATCGTAGGCATACGATTCCTATAAACGTTCCCTGTGCTCGACCGGTACAACAGGTTGAACCGTGAATGAGCAAAGTTACATGAGCGATGAACGACTGTTTGTCCGCCTTCTTATTGTCGCGGCTTCGTAGACACGGAGGAGGAGGCTGTAGAAGTCGATTGGCGGTTAATTGTACATAACTTACAATTTGTACAAATTTTATCTATTATCAGGTCAACCTGTAGTTCCGCGTATTATCCCTCCGTCGACGGCCAGGTGCTGGCCGGTGATATAGGCAGCGCGCTGCGAGGCGAGGAAGGCTACGGCGGCTCCTATTTCATCGGGGTGTCCCAATCGACCCAACGGAATGTCCGCTGTCCAGCGGGACAACACTATATCTTTGGAGATTCCTTCTCGCTCCGCTATCCCCTCGGCCAGTTCGTCCAGCCGTTCGGTGCGTGTGTAGCCCGGGGCGATTGTATTGGCTCGGATGCCTCTCGGGCCGTATTCGTCGGCGATCGATTTGATCAAACCGTTGAGTCCTGCGCGCATGGCGTTACTGGTCACGAGTCCTGCTATGGGCTGCTTGGCCGCAATTGAGGTTATGACTAAGATTACCCCACCGCCCTGCTTCTCCATGATGGGCAGCGCCGCCTGACAGAGGCGGAGTGTGCTCTGGAAGGTGAGGTTGTAGGCATCCTCCCACAGTTGGGGAGTGAGGTTGGCAAAGTCACCGGCCGGGGGCCCGCCGGCGTTGGACACCAGGATGTCGAGGCGGCCGAACTGATCGAAGATACCTTTCACCATCTCCCCGATCGCTTCACCCTCGGTGAGGTCACATACAACAGGGATGGCCGATACGCCCGTCTCCGTGGCGATCCGTCCGGCCGCGGCCTCGATTCGCTCCCCGTCGCGGCTGCAGATCACCACGCGGGCTCCCTCGGCCGCCAGCACGCGGGCGCAGGCATACCCCAGCCCGGCGCTGGCCCCGGTTACGAGGGCGATTTTGTCAGAGAGTGCCAGATTCATCTGCCCATGCTCAAACTAATGTCCTGAGTCACAATTCCGTCGTAATTCATCCTCCGCTGCATCCGCACCTGCGGCGTTGCGCCTCCTTGCCATAGCCACCACTATGCCTCGTCGTCGCGCCTGGCCGGAGCGGCGCAGCAGAGTCCTCGGTTATGCAACGCACTTATGACTCAGGGCACTAGGCTAATCTTTCAGAGCCTTATCGACTTCGTCGGCAACATCCTTAGCAAGCCTGGCGCTATCCGACAGCAGGGTGTCCAGGCTTTCTTTCGTTTCCTTTACAAACTCTTCCTCCTCGATGTGCGGTAGGTTGATGCGCACGTTGTAGGCGGCGGCCTGCGCACCGGCGTAGGCCATCAGCGCTCCCGTTCCCACATCGCTGATCATCTGCGGGTCGGCTATGTTCGCCATCTCGAGGCATAGCTCGAGGGCGGCTTTGCATTGCTCGACGGTGCCCAAGGGAACGCGGGTTGCTGCTTTGTATCCTTCCTGCATGGCCGTGGCGCGCTCGGCCCGCTCCTCCTCTGTATCCTGCGGCCTGCGCATCGCTGCCAGCACGGAATCGAAGGCCTGTGTGTCCTCGTCGACACCCCGTATGAGGCTGTCCTTAACGGTCTGTGCCCGCTGGGCCAGATCGCACAATTGTTCGTAGTGGTCGTCGAACTTGCCTTTGCCTGTCGAGAGGTTGGCCACCATCGAGGCCAGCGCGGCGCCGAGTGAGCCGGCCAGCGCCGCCACCGAGCCGCCGCCCGGTGCCGGTGTGTCACGTGAGACCTCATCGACGAAATCGTAGGTTTGCAGGAGCGCTAACGGGCCTTCGATTTTAGGCATAGCGAGTACCTTCTCCTCTGGATCAAAGGGGGCCACATCCCGCAACCCCATCGACTGGATGGCGGTTTCCATGAGGTCGGGAACGGGGATCCCCGTTGATTTCACCATCTTTTTTCTATAGTAGACCGCCGCCCGCCGCATCGCCTCATAGGGGATGACGCCGACGATCTCCGAGCCGGTGATGACGATGCCCCGCTTGCGCGCCTCTTCCCGGGCGGACTCGAGCACCTCATGCGGTGGGCTGACCATGTAATTTGTAAGGTTTATGCTGATCTGGGCCCGGTTATACTCATCGATGACCCAGCCGATCGCCTTGACGTTCTTGAACTGTCCGTTGGTGAACACGGGACCGGTTGGATTGTCGGGATCGATGTCGAGTGAGGCGTACCGCGCGGCAAGATCGCCGCCGTGGATGTCTCTGTAGTGGGCGGCCAGTTCCTCGAAAGAGCCGGCCACGAAGTCGCACGGGCCGCAGGGATAGGTACCATCCTCGGGGAAGTTGACGATCTTTCCTTTATAATAGAAGGGGTCCGTGTTGCCGCTGCGTTTCCAGCGCCCCC
Source organism: Candidatus Zixiibacteriota bacterium (assembly GCA_030604325.1). GTDB lineage: Bacteria > Blakebacterota > Blakebacteria > Blakebacterales > Blakebacteraceae > JAGLTZ01. Next base: position 7,719 of record JAUVWC010000029.1, read on the forward strand.
TCTCACGCAGGGCGTAGCCGATGTCGTTAGCGTACCGGCGGTCGGTTGTGTTCAAGTTTATATTGTAGGCGACGAGGAACTCGCGGGCGCCGACCGCCATCGCCCCGGACCGCGGGTTGAACTCGGCCGGACCGAAATCCGGCTTCCACTCCGGATCTTTCAGCTTCTCTTCAAGCCCCTCATACTCTCCCGCGCGCACCCGGGACAGGTTGCGCCGTTCGGGACGGCTGGTGGCGTGTTCATACAGATAGACGGGGATAGCCAGCTCCTTGCCGATGCGCTCTCCCACCGTGCGGGCGATCTCGACGCAGTCCTCCATGGTGACCCCGGCCACCGGTACGAAAGGAACCACGTCGGTAGCGCCCATGCGGGGGTGCTCCCCCTGGTGCTGGCGCATGTCGATGACCTCGGAGGCCCGCTTGGCGGCGGCGAAGGCCGCTTCCGCTACAGCTTCAGCCGAGCCGACAAAGGTGACCACGGTCCGGTTGGTGTTAGCGCCCGGGTCGACGTCAAGCAGGCGGATGCCGGAGACAGACTCGATAGAATCGGTGATCTCCTTGATAACCGAGGTGTCGCGTCCCTCGGAGAAGTTGGGAACACATTCGACGATTTGTTCCATAAAATAAATTCCTCGGATACTGGGCACTCTTCTGACAGCTCAATGATGGTAAAGACGGTCAAGGAAGGCAATCACATGACTTCTTGAATGTGAGCCGGTGAAGGGGATAGGTTGTGAGGGCAGACCCACTAATCCCTCGCCTCAGAAGGAGATCTCGATCATGCGCCGCTCATTCAGAATCCTCGCTGGCACTCTTTGAACCCTGATCATGTCCGTGACTGCTACATTGGCCACCGCCCAGGTCGATCCCGAGCTACTCGCTGCCATGGAGGCCCGGAGCATAGGCCCGGCCGGAATGAGCGGCCGCATTGGGGCCATCGACGCTCTGCGGGTCTATAACGGGATGGTCCGGCAGACCCTGCCCGCCTTCCGCCAGAAGGAGGAGGCTCTGGAGTTGAGCTGGGCGACGGGGCTGGAACCGCTGGTCATGATCGAGTACCCGTACCCGCCGCAATGACGACAGAGCTCCCGCCGCGGATCAGCCGCTACCGGGAGCTGGTGGACGACTGGCCCGCCTTTGTCGAGGCGCTCCGGCGCCCGTTGCCCACCGACCTGCGCTGGAACCCGTTTGCCGTCACCCGGGAGCGCTTCGAAGAGATGCTCGCCCGTCAGGGGCTGGCATGGACCCGTCTGCCGGCCAGCCCCGACCTCTCCCGGGTAGAAGAGTTGCCGTGCCCGGGCCTCACTTGGGCG
>JAUVWC010000289.1 GCA_030604325.1 Candidatus Zixiibacteriota bacterium
GAATCGAGCAGAGCCACGTGACGCGTGTCTACGATACCAATGGTGTATTACTCAAGGAATTCTATGTGCAGCAGCGCGAACCGGTGGCGTTGAACCGCATCCCCCGTCATCTGAAAGAAGCCCTACTAGCTGTCGAAGATCGTGAATTCTACAGCCACTGGGGCATCAACCTCCGCCGTTTCGCCGCCGCCGCCTTGGCAAATATAAGAAATCTTGATTTCGGCCAGGGAGCCAGCACCATTACCCAGCAGCTTGCCAGAAACCTCTTTGTAAATATCGGCACCAATAAGACCATCACCCGCAAGCTGCGCGAACAGCTCACTGCCGTCGCCCTGGAGCGCAATTACTCCAAGGATGAGATCCTGCAGATGTTCCTGAACGAGGTTTATTTCGCCAACGGAGCATACGGCATTCAGCAGGCAGCACAGAACTATTTCGGCAAGGATGTGGAGGCGCTCGACCTGCTGGAGAGTGCCTATCTCGTGGGGATCCTGCAGCTTCCCTACTACTACTTCACCAATCCCGATGAGGGGCTCAGGCGCCGCAATATGGCATTACGGTATATGGTAGGCGCCGGATACCTGGATGCAGCTACCGCCGACACACTATCGCTGAGACCCCTCGAGTTCGCCGAAAGGGATGAAGAGGTTCCCAGCGCCCCCTATTTCGTGGAGTGGATAAGACAGGATATGGAGAGAAAGTACGGGGCGGAGATCCTCTATCGGGACGGTGCCACCATCCAGACAACTCTCGACTGGGAGATGCAGGCTCTCGCGGAAGAACACCTGATGAGGATGCTCACGGATAAACAGGCCGAATACAACGAGTGGATCATCCAGCCTGCACTTCAGAAGATCCTGGACAACACACCTGAAGGGATCGAGCCGGATACGTCCTCCATCGAGGCGCTGCGGGAAAGCTACCGCCTCCAGGGTGCTTTCGTGGCCGTAGACCCCCAGAACGGGAACATCCTGGTCATGATCGGCGGGAGGGATTTCCAGGAGAACCAATATAACAACGCGACGCAGGCAAAACGGCAGGCAGGATCAGCATTCAAGCCGTTCCTCTACACGGCGGCGCTCGACAACGGCTATACCCCCGCTACACGGGTCATGAACCAGCCTATCACTATTCTGCAGCCGGACGGCAGCCGCTGGGCGCCGGTTAACTACTACGGCAAATTCAGTGAACCACTCTCACTGAGAGATGGTCTACGGCGTTCCATCAACCTGGTGGCCGCACGCCTCGTAATGGGCGGCGGCATGGGACCTCACGGCTCGATGAACCCGGGGATCCTCGCTCGTTATGCCAAGCAGTTCGGCATTTCCACACCACTGCGGGCATACCCTTCCCTGGCCATCGGCTCCAGCGAAGTCACCCTGTTGGATATGGTCAGTGCCTTCTCCGTCTTCGCCAACCTCGGCACCCGGGCCGAGCCCCGGATGATTCGCTACGTACGAGACCGCTTCGGCCGCGACATCGAGGTGCCTCAGGTCAAGCTGACGAGGGTGATCGAGCCGGAACTGGCCTATTTGATGGTGGACATGTTAAAGGGTGTGCTGGCCGAAGGCGGCACGGCTCAGCTTGCGCGGAGTTACTACAATGTCGACGTGCCGGCGGCGGGCAAGACCGGCACTACCAACGAGTTTAGTGACGCGTGGTTTATCGGCTTCACACCCCACATTGCGGCCGGAGTATGGATCGGTTTCGAAACACGCCAGAGCATGCTGGTCCCGGGGGGGAGGGCGGTTACCGCGATACCCGATCCTTCCGGTGCAGTCATGGCCATGCCGGTCTGGGCCCGGTTTATCAGGGATCTTTACAAGGATGAAGCGAGGGACCTGTCGAGGGAGGACTGGGTCCGGCCGCCTAGAATCATAGAGATTGAACTGTGCCGGACCAGCCCGACTCCGGAGAAGCCGGATTACAGGATAGCGTTACCTACATGTCCCGACCGGTTTACCGAGATCTTCCTGGTGACAAATCAACCTACGGAAACGTGTACCGAGCACGTCCCTGGCTACCGGAGGGATTATCGCCGGCCTCCTCCTCCATAGCCCCTATAGGGACCCACGTGCCTCCGGGACGGGAACTAGCTAGCTCTCTTCCTCCTGATCATCCTCCTGTTGCTGCTCAAGAATCAGAACCTCGCAACGGAGCTCCCGGTCTTTGTAGAGCGCACACCGGTTGCACGATATACACTCGGCCGGGCTCTGCCGTCCGTCAAGCCAGTCGAGGGGAAGGTGAGGCTCACGGATAAGCGGCCGTCCCAGCGCAACCAGGTCGGCGTCTCCGCTGTTAAGTATATCGGCGATGACATCGATCGATTTCAGCCCACCCACCAGAATCACCGGGCAGTTGACCGCCTTCTTGACGGCGCGGGCCAGGTGGCGGAAGTATGCCTCCTGCTTGCCCGGTTGAATGTCCCGGCGAGCGGCCCCTTTATCGGAGTCGACCATACCGCCGCTGACTTCGATAGCGGCAATTCCAGCTTCCGAGACAATGCGGGCCACTTCAACAGCTTCCTTCAGGGGGATACCACGGGGAATGCAGTCGTCTAGATTCATCTTGATCAGCACAGGATAGTCGGATCCAACC
>JAUVWC010000149.1 GCA_030604325.1 Candidatus Zixiibacteriota bacterium
GGGGTATCGACAGCCCCTTCGTATTCTTCTATATCTTCCACACCATCACCGCCTCCTACCTGTTGAGCCGTACCGAGACTTTCATCCACGCCACGCTGGCACTGGGTCTCTTCGCTACCATGTGTTATGTAGAGTATGCGCATGTAATGATCGAGAGATTGGAGATGGAGATCCTGCCGCATGTGAACCTTTATGCCGTTGGGCCTCTGGTAACAGGGCAGGAGAACTATGAAAACCTGCCCTACATCGGGGGCTTTCTGATTGCTCTGGCGGCCACTCTCTACATCTCGGCCGGTATCGGGACCCACCTCTCTGCCCGCTTCCGGCAGAAGGAGCAGTCCGTTCGCGAGATGGCGATCACCGACGGCCTGACCGGCCTCTACAACTACCGTCACTTCACCCAACAGCTCGAGCAGGAATTCGAACGCGCCCGCCGTTACAGCCACCCGCTGGCCCTTGTCATGATAGACATGGACGGGTTGAAGGCATTCAACGATGTGCACGGTCACCTGCTGGGCAGCCAGGCCCTGAAGGAGATCGCCGAGATACTGAAAGGATCGACGCGCACGATCGACGTAGTGGCGAAGTATGGAGGGGACGAATTTACCATCGTCCTGCCTGAAACAGACAAGGAGGGGGCCACCTATATCGCCGAGCGGATCCGGATGCGGGTGAGGGAGCACCGCTTCCTGGTCACCGACCGTAAGCGTACCGGGCGGTTGACGGTGTCGGGCGGTGTGTCCTGTTTCCCCGACGATGCCAGTGCGGTGCGGGAACTGGTAAATGTGGCCGACAAATGCCTCTACGCAGCTAAGCAGGCGGGGCGGAACCGTACCAAAGTGGCCGGCCAGGAGGATATCCTGGGAGGGGAGGTCGACGGAGTGGGGCGGGAGGAGGCGGTAGTAGAGGCCCGTTCCGAGGCGGATTGAGGCCTTTCCAGACCCTCAGAGCCGGGGAACATCGGGTATCCCTTGCACGTTATATCTACTGCAAGTGCGGACTTACCCGGCGGAGAGGGAAGAACTGCCGGCGAGATTAACCAGGAACAAACGTGCAATCTGTTGACGGCAGAGTGGCGAGAACTATCCTTGCCGGCCCGGCAGCAACAGCCGGTATGGCCCTGGCCCTGCTGTCTCTGATAGCGGCCGTCCCCCCATGGGCCTCGATACGCAGGCCGCCGTCGGCGGATGAGGTGTCTGCCTCAGCCCTGTCCGCCTCCCGCTACGATCCCCCTCAGCAGGTGAGTGAGAAGGAGAAGGCGATCGAGGAGGGGCGTAACGCGCTGAAGATCCCTTCGTTTGAGCGGGCGAGGGAAGCGTTCCGGCTGGCGGCGCGACTGGACCGCCGCGATCCGCTGCCGCGCGTGTGGCTGGGACGGAGTTACTTCCTGGAACGGCCCAACCCCCTCGACCGGAAGGCTCATCTGGAGAGGGCGCTGCGCGAGCTGGACAGGGCGCTGGAGCTGGATCCCACCTTCCGTGAAGCCCGCTACTGGAAGGGACGCGTGCTCATGCGTTCCGCTGGCAGGAGCAACCTGGAGGAAGCACGGCGGTTATTTGAAGGGCTCGTTGCCGAGGATCTCACCTATGAGGACGCGATCCGGCGGCTTCAGGAGATCCATGTCGAGCTCGGGATCCTTCCCCGATACCTGGCCGCGCGGAAGGAAGCCGCCGAAGCCGATCCGGGTGATCCGATGGCCACCTATCGCTACGCCGAGGCTCTCCGGCAGAGCGGGGAACTGGGGTTGGCGGAAGCCTTGCTCCGCCAGCTGCGGGAGAGCCGCCGCGACTTCCTGCCCGGGCGGGTAAACTATAGTTTGGCCCTGACCCTGTTCGACGGGGAGCGCTACGAGGAGGGGACCGAATTCTACCTGGACGCTATCGCCTTCATGCAGAATCCCGTTCCCGCCCGCATGATGTGGGAGGATGCATATCTGATCGCTAACCTTGATGAGATGCGCCGATTTCGGGAGGCAGAGACGGTAGAGGATTTTCGCGATCTCTTCCGTGCTTTCTGGAAGAGCCGTGACCCTACCAAGACCACCGTGGAGAACGAACGGATCGGTGTTCACTACGAGCGTCTGACGATCGCCTGGCGGGAATACCAGCTGGCCGGGGTTCGCGCCGCCTGGAACGATCCCGACCACAACAAACTACTGCGCCTGCCTCCCACCTACGACCTGATAGCACCCTTCGACGACATGGGGCTCATCTTCCTGCGTCACGGTGAGCCCGACGACCGGGCCTTCCTGCACGCGGCCAACGTCCCGGACAACATGTCGTGGATGTACGAGACGAAGGGTCAGCGGGCTGAAATGATCCTCCATTTTGAACAGCATCCCCTGGGAGGAGGCTGGAGGTTCGTGCCCACGCCCGGTCCGGGCGAGTACGCCATCTCTCGTACCTCGCTCGATGCAAAATACGGCGCCCTCCAGTACGGGATGGACCAGCAGGCGGTGCAGAGGCTGGCCCAGGACGCCAACATCGATCTGCGAGAGGCTCTGACCCGGGACACCCATATCCCCGAGTTCGATGTCACGCCGCTCACCGTCTATAACGACGAGGCGACCTTCAAGGCCGCGGGCGGGTTGACCCGCTACGAGGCGTATTGGGCCATACCGCTGATGGAGCTCATGAGCGACGCAGTGGCGCAGCAGCGGGCGGTGGACATTGGAGTAAAAGTCAGCCTGTTCACCGAGGATTACCGGGAGGTGTACAAGAACGAGCGGGTCGAGCGGGTGTCGATCCCGGCCGGCACCCCTCTCGACGCCATGACGGTGGATCAGGAAGTCATGGTGGTGCGGCCGGGCAGCTACCGGCTGGTGCTCCAGTTCGAGGAGTCAACGGGCAACAAGCTGCAGGTGCAGGAGATCCAGGTCAACATCAGGGAGTACCCGGAGGGTGAGCTTGATATCAGCGATATTGAGATCGCCCTACAGATTCTGGAGGAGGAACACGGTCGCTTCGGTCGTTTCGTCAAGTCGGGCTATACCGTGTGGCCGCTGCCCACCCGGGTGTATCAGTCGGGCCAGCCTGCCCAGATCTATTTCGACATCTACGGCCTGGCCAAGGATGAGATCGGGGCTACCCGCTACCGCACCTCCTACCAGCTGGTGCCGGGCGGCGGCGAGCGGGGAACTCTGGGAAGGATAAGCATCGCCGGCCTGCTCGGCCGGCACCAGGCCGCCGGCGGGGTGACGGTCACGGGGGATGAAGAGACGGGGATCCACAGCGACGTGCACAAGGTTCTGACCATCGAGCTGGGCGACAGCAGCTACCGCACCTACCGTCTGCTCGTCACCGTCGAAGACCTGATCACCGGCAAACAGGTGTCGCGACGGACTTTCTTCCGCATAAATCCCCGTTGATGAACAACGCCGCCTTTTCCCGTGTTCGGGCCGTCCTGTTCGACGTACTCCACACGCTGGTGGACGACTCCGGATTTCCCCGCTATCAGTTACGAACGCTGCTGGAGGAGGAAGGCTACAGCCTGGACAGCCGGGAGTTCGAGGCGGTCTACAACAGGCTGACCGCCGAGGAATACGACTGGGAAGTGGCCGCCGTGGAGAGACCGTTCCGCACGATGAAGGATCGCCACCGGGCGCGGCTGGAGGCCCTCTATCGGCATTTCCGCCTCGGTGCCCGTCGCGATCTAGCCGCCGACATCGAGCAGCTGTGGGAGAAGATCGCCACCAGCGCGGTATATCCCGAGGTGGGGGAGGTCCTGCCCGCCCTGGAGCGCCGCGGCTACCGTCTGGCGTTGATTAGCAACGCGGACGATGATGATCCGGTTATCCGGGCCCTTTTCCGGGCCGAGATGCCGGTGAGTTTCGAAGTGGTCGTGACCAGCCAGGGTGTGGGTGCCTACAAACCGGATACCTCTATCTTCGAGCATGCACTCCAGGGGCTCGGTCTCGGGCCGGAAGAGGTGGTTCTGGTGGGGGACAGCCCTGCCTCCGATGTGATGGGAGCCCGGCGGGTGGGAATGCCGGCTATCTGGGTTAATCGTCGGGAAATCGATTTTCCCGACGGCTATCCCATCCCCGACGCCCGGATCTGGGACCTGCGGGGATTGCTGACGCTCCTGCCGGGCAGTGGTGCCGACGGTCAGTGACTTCCATAGGCAGTGACGCTGACGGTCAGGGACACCTGCTATTATTTGTTAGACACGCTGTTGAGGAGCCATATGAGGTTTTTTAAAGCGCTCACATCCGGTTTCATCCTGTTAGTCGTTGTGGCTGCCGGCGGGCTCTATCTGTTACTGGGTGGAACCACCCAGGGGGTCATCGAGACCGAGGTTGGTACGATCGTCATCGAGTTCTTTCCCCATGATGCACCGAACCACGTCAAGAACTGGAAGAAACTGGCACGGACGGACTTCTATGACGGCACGACCTTTCACCGCGTGGTGCCCGGATTCATGATCCAGGGAGGGGATCCGAACTCCAAGGACGACGACCCCCGCAACGACGGTACCGGGGGGCCTGGCTGGTATCTCGAGGCGGAGTTCAACAACCGCCAGCACGTGCGCGGGATCGTATCCATGGCCCGAAGTATCTCTGTCAACTCGGCGGGCAGCCAGTTCTTCATCTGTCTGGCCAA
>JAUVWC010000062.1 GCA_030604325.1 Candidatus Zixiibacteriota bacterium
CAACAACGCTCTGCCTTCGGTTTCGGTCTCCACCCCAAGCGGGGACCAGTACCGCGATATCGACATCGACTACACACTGGCTGACGCAGAGAGTGACGCGCTCGGCCTGTTGGCCCTCTACTCGACCGACGGTGGCTCGGCCTGGAGCCAGATGACGCTCACCGCCGGAGACACCTCCGACATCTCATCCGGCAACTACTCCGGCCAGCTCACCTGGAACAGCTACGAAGACCTCGGCTACGGAACCTTCTCCGGCGTGGTGGCCAAGCTCGTGCCGCACGACCTGGATGAAGGCACCGAGGGCGTTACCGCAGCGTTTACCGTAAAGAACTACATCGGCGACTTCAGCGGAGACGGCCAATTCAGCACCGGAGACTTCGCCGTACTTCTCAACGCCTACCTCACCCAGGATGACTACTACGATATCGGTCCGGCAACAGGGTCTCCCCCGGATCTGACAATCAGCCCTGACGGTGACATCGACTTCGAAGACCTGGCCGTGTTCATCGTGATGTGGAACTGGTCGGTTGGGATCACTGCACAGAGCGCGGTGACCGAGGCCGGCGCGCACATGGGCAAGCCTGGTATGGAGAGCAGGCACGAACGTACCGACCACTCCATAGCGCTGGAAGAGAAGCTGAGCGATGATCCGTGGGCGCCGGATGACGGCGTGCTCGACCTGGAGCTGAAGGCCAACCAGGTCCCCGATGTCATGGTTGTTGGCGTCGAGCTCGACTACGACAGCGAACACCTGCGGCTGCTGAGCCTTGAGCCGGGAACCTTCCTGGGCAGAGCCGGTGGCAGCAATCCCACCCTGATCCACCTCAAGCACGTGGACGAGGAAAATGGGCGGCTCAGCCTGCTCATGGGCCGGCTCGACCGGGAGAACCCCGATGTGGGCGGCAGCGGCCTGCTGGCCTCACTCCACTTCGCCAAGCTCTCCAAGCAGAACTCGAAGGTGACGGTAACCTACGAGCTGTGGGACCGTGAGGCCGAGCTGCTGGCAGTGGAGCAGTACGAGACCGAGGTACACGCCCTGCGGGTGCCGACCGAGTTCGCCCTGCTGCAGAACTACCCGAACCCGTTCAACTCACAGACGGTGATCCGCTTCCAGCTGCCCCGGGCGGCGAAGGTCCAGATGCACATCTACAACGTCCGCGGCCAGCGGGTAGCCACGCTGATCGATGAGAGGATGGATCCCGGCTACCACAAGGTCACCTGGTCGGGCCGCAACGACCAGGGCCACCAGGTCGCCTCGGGCATCTACATCTACCTCATCCAGGCCGACCGTAACCGGGTTTCCAGGAAGCTTACGATCCTCAAGTAGATAATCTAAAAGACACTTTTTACCAGCTATTGCCCATCCGGTGATCAGGAGGATTCCCATGGCAGTCAGCCGGCGTGAACTCATGAAGGGCGGAGGCCTGGCCCTTCTCGGTCGCGGCTTCCTGGCCCGCGTGGACAAGGTCGCCGCCATGCAGAGCACATCCCCCACCCTTACCGGCCTGCTGAACGAGCAGGCCACCGGAAACAGCGAGGCTCTTTTATTGAGACCGCAGCCGGGTGCAGAGGGGCCACCGGAGCCGGCAACCTACGACCGGCTCCCCATCGAGTGGAATAAGGCCACGGTCGAGCGCTTCAAGCGAAGGCTGGCGGAGCGCGATGTGGAGGCGTTCCTGGTGCGGGATCGCAATAACATCATCTACCTCACCGGGTACTGGCACACCTCTACTGAACGGCCTCAGGCAGTGTTTATGAACAAGGACGACCTTGATCCGTGGTACTTCTATCCATCGCTCGACCGGGACCTGGTGACTACATGGTGGTTCGGTGGGGGCCGGATGTACTTCGATTTCCTGCACGCCGACGGGGCCTTCCCTCACGAAAGTAAAGTTCAGCAGGGAAAGACGGTCGACCTGTTCAAGTTCATGCTGGAGGGGCTCAAGGAGCACGGTATCCAGGGAATCCGCATCGGCCTCGACGGAGAGCTTTATCCCTCCGAGCAGAAAAAGGCCGACGAGGTCCTGCCGGGAATCGAGTGGGTGAATGTGGGCGATATCCTGCTGGAGATGCGGGAGGTGAAAACCCCGGAGGAACTCGCGCTATGGCGACGGGCGTACCTCTACTTCGACCGTGCCCACGCCTTTGCGCGCGACTACATCCTCACCCACGGAACAGACATTACCGATTACGAAGTCTCCGTGGCCACCGAGCTGTGGATCAACGACCAGCTCTGGTCGGACATCGATCTTGCCGGGGGAACCGCCCACCACGGTGTATCGACCAGCGTGGGGATCGGCTGCCGGGCCGGGCCGGTCACGGCCTATCCTCACCCCAACCAGCCCTACTACAACCGGATAGGTCGCAACATGGCCCTGCAGATCTCGGGCTCGGCCCGCATCGGCGGCTACGGCCACGAGAACTACCGGGCGTTCATCATCGCGGACGAGGCGGGCCGTTTTGATCCCCACATGCAGAAACTGTGGCAGGTGAGCAAAGACTGCTGCGACATGCAGGTGGAGCTGTCGGTGGAAGGGATCACCTGTTCGAGTGTCGCTTACCGTATCCACAAGTACCAGGTGGAGCAGGGAGTGCAGCGCTACGTCTACCACCGGCCCGCTCATGGAGCCGGTGTCGAAGGCCACCAGGCCCCCTGGTTGGCGCTTGGCGACTACACTATGATGCAGCGGAACATGTGCTTCTCCGAGGAGCCGGGCCTCTACGACCCGGTGCGCGGTGTGGGCTTCAACTGGAGCAATACCATCGTGGTGGGGCTGAAGTCCGGCTACCGGATGAGCATGGTGCCCTACACTTCGGAGTGGTGCTGGCTGAAACTGTAGAGCTGCACGAAACCTGATAAAATGTATGGGAGAGCGAGCGGTGTACTACATCCTACTGTTCCATCTCCGTCAGCGAAAACCTTCCCTAAGTCGATATCGTAAGGTCTATTATCTACAGGCAGGTAAACTACCGTATCTTGGTAGGGGGGAAACCCCTCGACAACGCAGGAAACACAAGCAGGCTGAGATGAAGAGAAGGATAGTAGTATCGACAGTTATGCTGCTCCTCGGGTTCCTGGCCCTTCGGTGTTCCCAAGGCCCGGTCGATCACCGTCGTAGTGAGCTGCCCAGGGCCCTGACGGCGCAGGAAGTGTCGCTCATTGAGTCGGGCAACCTGTTCGGCTTGAAGCTGTTTACTGCCTTAAATGCAGCGGAGGGCGACAAGAACATCTTCATTTCACCCTTGAGTATCTCCATGGCGCTGGGGATGACACTCAATGGGGCCGGCGGCGAAACATACAGCGCCATGCGGCAGACACTCGAACTCGCCGGTTTGACTGAAGAGGAGATCAACCAGTCGTATCGGAGCCTAATCGACCTGTTAACCGATCTGGACCCGAAGGTGGTATTCCAGATCGCCAACTCTATCTGGCATCGCGATATCTTCCCCATTGCTCAGGCGTTCGTCGATCTGAACAGGCAATACTACGACGCAGAAGTGCAGGGGCTCGATTTCAATAACCCTGGTGCAGCCGACGTGATCAACAACTGGGTGGAGGAGAAGACAAACGGCAAGATCGAGGAGATCGTCGATTCACCGATCGACCCGCTCACGGTCATGTTCCTCATCAATGCTATCTACTTCAACGGGGACTGGACCTGCCAGTTCGACAAGGATAAGACGCAGGACGACCAGTTCACACTGCCGGACGGGGCCACGAAACAGGTCCCGATGATGAACCACGGGAGCGTGACTTTCCCCTATTTCGAAACCGAGGACTTCCAGGCCGTCAGTCTTGCTTACGGTGACAGCCTCTTCTACATGACCATCATACTTCCGCGCCCGGAGCGGGATCTCAATTCACTCATCGCCGAGCTCGACAATGATACGTGGGTCAGCTGGATGAATCAGTTCTCACCCCGCGAGCTGGACCTGTTCCAGATGCCGAAATTCGAGCTCGAGTACGAAATCAAACTCAACTATGTGCTTTCGGCCCTGGGGATGGAGATCGCCTTCGACGCGTATCAGGCGGATTTCCACCGCATGCGTGAAGGTCCGGGGGACACCCTCCACATCTCCAGCGTGAAACACAAGACCTACGTCAAGGTCGATGAGGAGGGCACCGAGGCGGCCGCCGTCACCTCCGTGGAAGTCGGAATTGGTATGGTGAGTCCCAGCCTTGAAATGCGGGTAAATCGCCCGTTCCTCTACGCCATCGGGGAGCGGTTTTCCGGGACTGTTCTTTTCATTGGTAAAGTTGTGGACCCAACTCCATAATCCAGCTGTGTCACCAACACTTCGCGGCATTTCCTGGGTTTGCGCCGCTGCGGCGGTCGTCGGCCCCTTCCTACCGTGGGCATATTCCACCAGCGCGGCGGAGGCGGTCTACCAGTGGCTCTCCTCGGCTGTTACCAGGCCTAACCTCGAGTGGTGGATATGGTTCCTGGCCCCCCTCAGCGCGGGCATCATCGCCGCCAAAGGTTTGATCCAGGAAGGGAGAATAGCGAGACTGGTGTTGCTGCCATGCGCGGTCTTTCTCGTTGCCTGGCTGCTTATCTTCGTGGTCGGCGATTACCGCTACACGGGATTCGACGAAATCGGCTTCACAACCTCCTTCGTCGGTGTTGTCGGACTTACCCTGATTACGATCGTTGACCTGTTGCAGGGCCGGTAGCAACGAAAATCTGGTTCCTTGCCGTGACTCCATTCATCAAGCGACCGAGCCGGTGCTTACTGGTTACTCTGGTCCTCCTGCCTGCTGCTCTGGTATTCCTGCTCGGCGGCTGCGTATTGCTAAAAATGAAACCCGCCAGGCCGCCCTTCGATGAGGGTGAAATCGGTCCGGCCGGGATTCAGATAATCCTCTGGACGGCTCCCATAGAATCATCCTTTATGGAATTCACCGTCTATAATCCCGAAGCGGAAGTGAAGTTTGTGGAGCAGAAAGCCGGCTGGTACCGCGTCTCGATGGTGGTCTACGCCGGCAGAAGCGACGTCAGATCCCTCTTCCTGCAGGGAGTAGAGGTAGAAGTTCTCAGCGAGAAGGGCGACCTGCAGCATGTGCGCCTCACAGGTTGGATTCCCGACAAGGCATTATCACAACTTCCTGTGCCGACTCAAGGCCAGGATCTCCGGTTGGAAGTAATTGAATGGGCGTGGAGGACGGTATCGGGTGGAATCAGGATCAGCGGAGTCGTGCGCAACGAAGGCACGGTAACGGTCCACAATGCGCAGGTCACGGTATCCGCCACCGATGAGCTTGGTCAGCCGATAATACCCAGAACGGTCCGCCTCAAGCCCGATTCAATATTCCCCGGTGATACGGCCCATTTCATCGTGCTGCTGGATACGGTGTCTGTACCATCCCAAATATTTACGCGTTTCAAACTGAGCGGCAAACCGGAGGATCCACCTCATCCAGTATTCAAGACTCTTACCGATATCTGAGACTCTATCCGGTATGCTAGGAGCCTGTCCGAGACTCTCAGAATTCCGGTCGACCGGGCTGGAGTAAGATATCTATCTTCGGGATTCCCATACGTATCCCAGACGGGCCATGATCTGACCGAACATCTCGATACCATCCCACAGGTTCTGGAGGCGCAGGTTCTCGTTCGCCCCGTGCTGGTTGTTGTCATGATTCACTATAGGGAGTGTAATAAGCGTCCTGCCCAGCACCTCCTCGAAGACGTACATGGGAAGGCTGCCCCCATGGGTGGGCACTTCTACCAGCAAGTCTCCGGAGACCTCCCGTGCAACCTGGACCACTGCTCTCGAGACGGGCAGCTCCATGGAGGTTCTTACCGCCGGATACCCCCTGCCCCACTGGAGCCGGATGATCCGTTCATGGGTAAGCCGGGTCTCGAGCCCGGGCTCAGCCCCCACGATATGGAATCCCTCCCGGCGTATGTGCGCCTCCACCAGCCGCCGCACTCGCTGCGGCGTCAAATCCGGCACCAGCCGGAAATCAATGTAGGCGCTGGCCTCGGTGGGAATGGCGTTCTTCGACTGAGCCCCTACACCGCCGGCCTGAAAGCCGCTGAAATTCATGCCCGGCAGCATGATCCGCTCCGGCAGCCGCGCCCCCCCGCCCTCGGTCCTGGCCAGTCCAAGCTCATGCTTGAGGAGCTCCTCCACTTCGGGGATAGCCGCGATGGCCGCGTGCTCGAGGGGAGTAATGGGACGCACATCATCGTAGAATCCCTCGACGAGGACCTTCCCTTCCGTATCCCGCATGCCGGCCAGCAGGTGGACGAGCATCACCGTCGGATGGGGCGCCCAGTTGCCGTAGTGTCCGCTGTGTAGATGGTGCAGCGGCCCATATACGGTCATCTGCACCCCGACTATCCCCCGCACACCGAAATTGACCTCCTGCCTCCGGCTCTGATGCACCGGTCCGTCGCAGAAGAACCACACATCGGCCTCCAGCAGGTCGGCGTGCGTCTCCAGCATGGTGCGGATATGGGGGGACCCGGCCTCCTCCTCCCCCTCGAAGAAGAACTTGAGGTTGACGGATGGCTGGATCCCGGCGGCATGCAGGGCATCCAGCGCCGTCAGCAGCGCAATTATCGGCGCCTTGTCGTCACTGGCCGAGCGCGCGTAGATCCGCGCTTCGGGATCGATGGGTTCCGAGAACCTGCCCGGCTCGGGGAAGGGAATTTCCTCCCCACCCGCTTCCATGGATCGACTCCTCAATACCGGCTTCCACGGGTCACTCGACCACTGGGCGGGATCCACCGGCTGGCCGTCGTAGTGGGCGTAAAAAACCACCGTCCGTTCGGCACCGGGAACGTTCAGCTCCCCGAATACGACCGGCGGGCTGCCCTCCACCTCCAGGAGCCGTGCCTCGATGCCTCGACGGCGCAACAGCGTTAAAAGGAGATCGGCGTTTTTGCGTATGGCCTCCCGGTCCGCCGAGACGTTGGGGAGGGTGAGGAACTCAAAGAACTCCCGCAGAATGGATGCCTCATGGGTAAGCCGGTAGGCACGGACCTGGGCGAGAACGCTCTCAGGTTCGGGTGCCGGTGCCTGCTGCGCCACCGTGCCGCGAATCCCCACCGGCAATACTGTGAGAGCCATAACGATTGATAGCTTGGAGAGGAAACTACCTCTGGTCATTTGTCATGCTCCCGGGTAGATGCTCTTGAATCGGGATCGATGTGGACAGTCGCCTCGATGCCCATCTCTTTCTTTATTGCATTTTCCAGCGCGGTACCGATTTCATGCGCTTCTGACAGCCTCATATCCGCCGGCAGATAGATGTGCAAGGTGAGTTCTCTGTGCTGACCGTAGTCGTGG
>JAUVWC010000271.1 GCA_030604325.1 Candidatus Zixiibacteriota bacterium
CTTGTGCAGGGTTTCGATGCTTCCCGGCTGGTGCTCACCACAGAGCAGATTGGCCCTCTCGATGCGGAGGCCGCTGCCGCCGGCCATGTCACCTTGCTGCAGCGGGACATCCACGATCTCCGCTACCGTGTTGAGGCGGAGGGCCCTGTGCTCCTTGTGTTGAGCGAGGTCTACTACCCGGCGGGATGGTCGGCAACGGTAGATGGTGTAGAGGTACCCATCCACCGGGTGAACCACGTGCTGCGCGCAGTGAAGGTAGACCCCGTGTCCTCGGGAGGAGGCTCTCACATGGTGGAACTTACCTTCAGGCCACACAGCGTGTACAGCAGCCGTAAGGTATCATGGGGAGCGTTGTTAGTAGCAGTGTGTATGATGGGTGCGGGCGGGTGGCTGCGCCGCAGGGCGGCCATCAGCCCTTCCGGGAAAGAGGCGGCCGCCGCCTCGTGATTGAATCCACGCTGAAGACTCTGGGCAAGCAGACCGCCGTCTACAGCTTCGGTGATCTGCTGGTCAAATCGCTCTCTTTCCTTCTTATCCCCATTCTTACCCGGGTATGGGACCCCAACGGGCCTGAGATGGGCACTTACGGCCTGCTTCACCTGGCTGAGGCAATGGCTTATCTCTTTTTCAATCTTGGCCTGGCTACCGCCGTCATAAAGGTACTCGCCGACTTCAAACACAGCCGTAGCCGGGCATCCGTAACGTTCACCACTGTGGGACTCCTCGGCATGCTCTCGCTCGGCATACTCATCCTGGCGTGGCTTATCGCACCCTACCTCTCGGCTGCTCTCTTCGGTCGGGCCGTCGACCCCGCAGACGGAAGGTTATTCCTCCGCTTGACTTTGCTGGCCACCTATCTCTCCACCTACCGCTTCGTCACGCTCAGCCTCCTTCGCGTGGAGGGGCGCCCCTGGCTCTATACTCTGCTGAATATCATCAATTTCGTCACCTATGTAGGTGTGGCCGTATATCTGGTAGTGGTCGAGCAGCTCGGTGTGCTGGGAATCGTCTTTGCCAACCTCACCTCAAGTGTGGTCATGCTGGCCATTGTGGCCGGGCTGCTCCAGGCACGGAGCCATCGTCCCTTCTCGGTGCGAAAGGCTAAAAGCCTGCTCGCCTTCGGCCTTCCCCTGCTGCCCAACGGAATGGCACTCTGGGGCTTGGCTCTGTTGGACCGCTTGCTTCTGCGGGCACTCACCCCCAATCCCGAAATTGGTCTGGCCCTGATCGGCCAGTATGATGTGGCCTGCCGCTTCGGAATGATCGTCTCCTTCCTGCTGGTGATACCGCTTCGAACCGCATGGGTGCCCACGCTGTTCACCGTTCGTGACCACCCGGACGCGCCCCGACTCTACGGGCGTTTGATCACCTATGTGGTGGCGTTAGGGGCGGCGATTGCCCTCTCTCTGGGGATACTTGCGCCGGAGATCATCACCCTGGTTGCCGGGTCGCGGTGGCTGCCGGCGGCAGGGCCTCTTCCTATTGTGGCCTTTGCCTATCTGGCATACGGAGTCAGTCAGATCGCCGATGCCGGCATCCTCGCCCGCGGCCGTACATACATATATCCCCTTGTGACGGGCACCTCCGTCCTTGTGAACGTGGCGCTCTGTATTCTTCTCATCCCCGCCCACGGTATGATGGGAGCAGCCTGGGCTACCCTGGCCGCCTACCTCTGGCATGCGCTGCTGCTGGGTCGGATCTCTTCCTCGATCGCCCCCATCCAACCGGAGTGGAAGCGGTTGGGACTCATTGTGGGAGCCGGTGTCGTCGTCTGGGTGGGAGTAATGTTCCTGCCGGAACTGAATCTCCTGCCTCAGATCGCCGCCAAGATAGGTGTGCTGGCCCTCTATCCGCTGCTGCTATGGATTTTCGGTTTCATGTCGGCTGATGAACGAGCCGCACTGGCGCGTTTGAGGAGGCTGAAGAGGACTCCTCATCCGGCCGAAGAGGCTGAAGGGGAACAGGATCGATGAAGCTCGTAGTGGTGGGAGCGGCCGGACTTCTGGGTCAGAAGCTGGTGGAGGCAGCCACCGCATCAGGACACACAGTGATACCATTTGATCTGGCAAGCGGCCTCCCGACACTCGCCGGCCTGGTGCATCCGCTGGATATTACCGATGCTGGGGAGGTGTCGGCTGCGATCCGACCAACCGATCCCGCATGGATCCTGAATACCGCTGCTTTCACGGGGGTGGATGCCAGCGAGGCAAACGAGGAGAAGGTGCGGGCTGTCAATGTAGATGGGGTGAGGAACCTGCTGAAGGCTGCCGCTGCCACCGGCGCCCGGCTGATGACCCTATCCACCGATTACGTGTTCGACGGCCGGCGGGGGCCTTACGATGAGAATGCACTCCGAAATCCACTGGGTGTATATGGCGCTTCGAAGGCGGAGATGGAAGACATTGTAGAGAAAGATGGCGGTCCCCACCTTGTGGTCCGCACCATGGTGCTGTACGGTACAGCTCCGAAGATACGCACCAATTTCGCCCTCTGGGTATTGAGGCAACTGCGGGCGGAGGAAGAGATTCGCGTTGTGACGGATCAGATGGGTAATCCCACCCTGGCCGCCGATCTGGCGAGGCTGCTGCTGGCAATGATCGAGCAGGGGGGAGCGGGTCTCTACCATGTGGCCGGAGCCGATCGGGTCAGCCGCCACGAGTTTGCCCGGATCCTGGCCGGCGCCTTCGGGTTTGACGAGCGGAAGATCCTTCCCGTCACCACACAGGAGCTGGGCCAGCAGGCAGACCGTCCGCTCGCATCGGGATTCGTGCTGGAGGGCCTGCGTCGGGATTTCGGTCTGCAGCCGCTTGGTCTGGAAGCCAGCATGGAGCAATTCCGGCAGGAAGTGGAACGGTATGGAGACGGAACGTGATCGCTGAGAAGCGCGAACGGGGATTGGTTATCATCCCCACCTAC
>JAUVWC010000326.1 GCA_030604325.1 Candidatus Zixiibacteriota bacterium
GGGCTTTGGCCTGGGCGGAGCGAATGCGATCGATGAGGCCTATCCGCAGCTCACACGGCAGGAGAGGCGCAACCGCATACGCCAGGCTGAGGACGACCTGCGCATGATGGGCACCGTCCTGAACCAGGTATTGATGGCCTATTACAATGAAGATGTAGACATCCACGAAGTTGCGGTCGGGGGCTTGAAGGGCATGATGAGCCAGCTCGATCCCTACTCCGATTTCTACGTGGAAGAGCAAGACGAGGGTGAGGTGGCGGATCTCGAAATCACCATCACCGGCACCTACAGTGGGATAGGCGCCACGATCGCCAATGCCGGTGGAGTCCTGTCGATCATCTCCCCGATGAAGGGTTCTCCGGCTGAAGGCGCCGGTCTGCAGGCGGGTGACATCATCGCCGAGATCGACGGCACTCCCAGCCGGCATTTCTCCTCCGCCAAGGCCGCCTCGATGATAAAGGGGCCGGTGGGTACAGAGGTGACGCTGATGATCGAGCGGGAGGGTATTCCCCAGCCGCTCGAGATCAAGATCATCCGCCAGCAGATCGAGGTGAACGATGTGACCGCTGCGGTTTTTGCCGCGCCCGGAATCGCCTACATCGAAATCAGCCGCTTCACCAGGAATACGGGCCGTTTCCTGGTCGAAGCCCTGCACGAGCTGGAGGCCGACCAGCCTATGGAGGGACTGATACTCGACCTGCGGGGCAACCCCGGGGGTATGCTGGTTGAGGCGCTGGCGGTGGCCGATCCGTTCCTGCCGCCCGATGAGCTGGTGGTCTACACGCGGGGTCGGATGGCCCAGATGGAGTCCGATCTAAAGACCCAGCAGGACCAACTCTTCAAGGGACGGCTGGTTATTCTTGTGAACCAGGGTAGCGCTTCCGCCTCGGAGATCGTAGCCGGTGCCTTCCAGGATCTGGACCGAGGCGTGATTGTCGGCAGGACCACCTTCGGCAAAGGGCTCGTTCAGTCGGTAGGAGAGATTTCTGAAGGTAACAAGTTCCGTTTAACGACAGGTGAGTATTTCACTCCAAGCGGCCGGAACCTGCAGCGTCCCTTTGTGCTGAACAGCGCCGGGCGTCTCGTGGTGCGCAATCCGAATGCGCCAGACACGACCGCACACCCGACATACACCAGCCGCAACGGACGGACCGTGACCGGCAGTGGAGGGGTCGTGCCCGACATCGAGGTGGAAGGCTTGATGGGCAACATTCTGCTCTTCGACCTCAAGTTCCGCCGGACGATGTTCCTGCGCTATGTGAACAACTATGTGAACACGCGGGGTATTGAGCAGGGAAGCAGGGTAACCGTGAACGATGCGCTGTTGGACGATTTCCGACGCTGGGTCACGGAGCAGGATTTTACCTTTAAGAGCCCGACCGAAATGCAGCTCGATGACCTGCTCGAAACAGCCAGAGCGGAAAAGTTAGCCGACGCGCTGGCGTCCGAGATCGAGGCCTTGCAGAAGGCCATCGATCACCAGAAGAACATGATGTGGCAGGAGAGCAGGGAGAAGATAGCACTCGAGCTGCGTCGCGAGTTCGTGACCAAGCTGGAAGGCTTCGAGGCCGGCCGGCTCGAGTACATGGAAGAAGACCCCCAGTTCCAGGCCGCCCTGGAGGTTGTCCTGGATTCCCGGCGCTATGCCTCGATCCTCTCGGGTGACCAAGAAGAAACAAATCATAACTCCCGGGAGTCGGAGCCGGATAAGCCGGGAGCAGAGAAACCGGGAATAGAAGAACCGCAGGTTGACGAATCGGAAATTGCGGAGACCTTAGGCATATAATACCGTCCGGTATATAAGCCTGTACTTGACCCCAATCTCGCTGGGTGCCAGTATAGCATTCTAACGGGATTTCTCCCGGTCGCACCGAACATACTCCGGCGTAGCTCAGTTGGTAGAGCGGGTGGCTGTTAACCACTATGTCGCAGGTTCGAGTCCTGCCGCCGGAGCCAGTTAACTTATTGACCCTCAATAGATTACAGAATCCGTTGGGGGCCTTAGAACACCGTTCCGCAATTAC
>JAUVWC010000099.1 GCA_030604325.1 Candidatus Zixiibacteriota bacterium
CGGTAAAGCTGCCCATGGACCGTGGCGAGGGTCAGCACTGGAACCGGGCTCCCGGCAACCTGTACAGCACCCCCCGCCGGATCCGCATCGATCCCGGCCGATCCCGCCGCATCCCGATCCAGCTCGATCAGGTGATCCCTCCCATCGTAGAACCGGAGGACACGAAGTATATCAAGCATGTAAAGATCCAGAGCGATCTCCTCACCGAGTTCTGGGGCCGCCCCATGTTCCTCGGGGCTCACGTTCTCCTGCCCGAGGGGTTCGACGAACATCCCGAGGCGCGTTTTCCGCTCGTTGTCTTTCACGGCCACTTCCCGTACGACTTCGGCGGATTCCGCACAGAACCACCCGACCCTGATCTCGATCCGGACTACAGCGCGCGATTCGGGGTCAAGGGGTATAACCGCATGCAGCAGCAGGAGGCGTACGACTTCTACAAGATGTGGACTGGACCTGATTTCCCGCGCATGCTGATCATAGAGATCCAGCACGCCAATCCCTACTACGACGACTCCTACGCCGTCAATTCGGCCAACCTGGGCCCCTACGGCGATGCCATCACCTACGAGCTCATCCCCTCCATCGAGGAGCGGTTCCGGGGGATCGGTGAGGGGTGGGCCCGCTTTCTCTACGGCGGATCCACCGGGGGGTGGGAGGCGCTGGCCGTGCAGGTCATGTATCCCGACGAGTACAATGGCTGCTTCGCCGCCTGTCCCGACCCGATCGATTTCCGGCAGTACTGCCTCGTCAACATTTACGAGGACCGTAACGCGTACTACCTGGAGGGTCCGTTCAACCGCGTCAAGCGCCCCGGACATCGCGACTGGCTCGGCAATGTCAACCTGACACTCGAGGACTACAACCATCTCGAACTGGCCCTGGGCACCAACAGCCGCTCGGGGGATCAGTGGGACATCTGGCAGGCGGTCTATTCACCGATGGGCGACGACGGGTACCCGCAGCCGATCTGGGACAAGCTGACCGGCCAGATCGACTACGAGGTGACCGAGTACTGGCGGGAGAACTACGACCTGCGCTACATCCTGGAGCGCGACTGGAGAACCCTGGGGCCGAAGCTCGTAGGGAAACTCCACATCTACTGCGGGGACATGGACAACTACTACCTCAACAACGCCGTCTACCTCATGGAGGAATTCCTCGAAAGCACGACGGATCCTTACTACGACGGTGAGGTCGATTACGGTGACCGGGCCGAGCACTGCTGGAACGGGGACCAGGATAACCCCAACCACATCTCCCGGCTCCGCTACAACACGATGTATGTTCCCAAGATCCTGGAGCGGATACGCAAGGCCGCGCCCCGGGGCGCCGATCTGACGAGCTGGCGCTACTGATCACACGGCATCAGATGCCGGAAGATATAGGTATGCCCTCGAGGTATGTGATATGCTGGATATGTTGAGAGGAGGGAGCATGAAGAAGCTTATTGCACTGCTGATGATCTGGCTCCTGCCCACTGCCGCAGCTACGGCGCAGGAGGTCCGGCCTGTGCCGGCTGAAATATCCACTCTCGCTAACCAGGCTGTAGACCTGGTTTTACGCAGCATTCCCCGACGTGTGCAGAGGCCCGTCGTTATTGCGGTGGCAGGATTGCAGGCGGAGGGAAGAGAGACGCAGCTGGGCGAGCTTTTCGCCATGACCACGACAAGCCGGCTGGTGAATGAGCAGGATTCCCGCATCACAGTCCTCGCCGGTCAGCATCTCGAAGTCATAAGACGCTCCGGCCTTCTCCCTGCGGGTTATCCTGACATTGAGACCGGGCTCCCCCCTGACTACGTTGTGAACGGCAGGGTCTATCTTGCGGCCGGAACGCTGTATGTCGCCGTGCAGGTTATTCACCTGCCGGAAGCAGTCGTAGCCGGCGGAATCGAGCTTGCTTTTCCCGCATCCGATGCCGTGAGAGATCTCCTGCAGAGCAGTGTGGCGCAGGAGGAGGGATGGGATCCCTATGAACCGGACAGTCAGGATCAGCCCGGCAGGCTCTACCCCGGTGAATCGGTGAGCGGGCACACCATCATGCCCGACGGGGACGAAGACTGGTTCCTAGTGGAAGTGGAGGGTCTCGAGGGCGGCGGCTTCATGAATGTATATACCAGAGGCACAACAGATACCTATATGGAAGTATACGGGCCCGATGATCCCTACATGCTGCTTGTGGAAAATGATGACAGCGAGGACAACAATCCGCGTGTCGGTCTCAGCGTAGCAAACGGTCAGAAGTACTGGGTCAAAGTGCGTGGTTATGACGAGAGCACGACCGGATCGTACCTGATCGTCGCCGAAATCGAGACGTACGGGGAAGATCCCGCCGAACCGAACAACAGTTTGGAGGAGGCCAGCCCGCTGGCAGTGGACGAAGAGTGGTCCTCCAGTCTGATAATACCTGTCGGAGATGTGGATTGGTATGCCATCGAGATTCCCGCTTCAGCCGGAGAAAATTTACTACTGACGGTGGAAACCTGCGGGGAGATAGATACCTATATGGATCTCTATGACGAGAACGAAGTGCTTCTCATGAGCGACGATGATGGCGGCGACGAGACCAATGCACGGATCAGTATGCTGATTGATCGGCCGGGGAGGTACTATGCGCGGGTGGTGCATTTCGAAGACAGCGGTGCCGGTCCATACAGGATCCGTGCCGGGATTGGTCGGGTACCACTGGATGAGTATGAACCGAACAACAGTGTGGAGAGTGCAACACCCATAGCCGTCGATGAGGAAGTACAGAGCCATACCTTTGTCCACGCTGAGGATGTTGACTGGCTTACATTCTCTCTTTCTTCTGGGGGGACGGTTGTCATCGAAACAGGCGGGGACACCGATACGGTCATGGCTCTGTTTGACAGGGCGGAGAACCTGATCGCCGAGGATGATGACGGGGGTAGGGATGCAAATGCGCGTATCCAGAGATACCTGCCGGCGGGGACCTACTACGTCAGGATCGGGCAGTTTCAGGACAATCCCCGGCCGGGCTCCGTTTATACAGTGAGTGTCACCTCCGGACCTGTACGTCCTGCCTGCTACTGTCTATTCCACACCCTCTCTCTTGTAGACGACCTTTCCTCCGACGATCGTGTAATCCACCTGTGATGTCATGATCTCGTCATGGGGAATGGTCATGAGGTCATTGTTGAAGATCACCATATCGGCGAGGTAACCGGGCTTTATCATCCCCTTGCGGTCTTCCATGAACTGCGCATAGGCCGAATCGAGCGTGTAGAGTTCGATGGCTTCCTCCATGGTCAGCTTCTGGTCGGGGAACCAACCTTCGCCAGGCTCGCCTTGGCGGTCCTTCCTGGTCACGGAGGCGTACAACCCCTCCAGGGGATCGAGCGGTTCGACCGAATAGTCCGTACCAAAGGCGATCTTTGCGCCTGCATCCAGCAGCCGCCGCCAGGCGTAGGCCCCCTTGCTGCGCTCGTATCCGATCCGCTTCTCGCAGAACCGCTTATCGGTGATGCAGTGGGTCGGCTGCATCGAGGCGATCACGCCCAGCTCGGCAAAACGCGGTATGTCACCATCGGTGAGAATCTGCGCATGCTCACTGCGGTGCCGGCTGTCCCGTATTCCGTTGGCCATCTGGGCTGTTTCAAAGGCGTTCAGAATCCAGTAATTAGCCTTCGGGCCGATGGCGTGAATGCCGATCTGAAATCCCATCCTATCCGCGGCCACCACCCTGCGCTCCAGCTCGTCGTACGGCATCTGAGGCAGCCCGGTTTTATCCGGTTCGTCGTCAAAGGGTCTGAAGACCATCATTGTGCCTGAGCCGAGTGTGCCATCCATCATACCCTTGAGGTAACCGAAACGTATCCAGTTACCTTCCGGGGGATACTTTCTGCGTAGTTCGTCATACCGCTGAAGCCGTTCTTCGCTGTCCGTCAAACTCCCTGCCACATCCACGCGCAGGGTGAGCATTCCCATATCCATAAACCGCTGGTACGTCTCCGCACTGCCGCCTCCGGGATGCTGAATGCTCGTCACTCCCAGACTTCTGGCCATGTACAGGGCATTCTCCCATCCCTGCATTCGCCTGGCTTCTGCCTCTTCAGGGGTTCTCCGAATGCGAACCTCTCCATAATCCAACAGACCTTTAGCGGCTTCTTTGAAGATCCCCGTCGCCTCACCGGTAACAGGATCTCGTTGAATCTCTCCGCCTGGGGGGTCGGGTGTGTCTATCGTGATGCCCGATGCTCTCAGAACGTAACTGTTAACCAGTACTGAGTGGCCATCCGCACGGCTCAGAGCGACCGGATTATTCGGCGCGACCGGGTCAATAAGCTCTTTGGTCGGCCACTGCCTGTCGTGGAACATCTCGTGTTCCCAGCGTCCGCCCCTGATAAGTTCACCCGGTTGTACCTGGGCGACCCTTTTCCTTACACGATCGGTGATGATATTGGGATCGGTGATGTAGCGCAGATCTATATAGTCGGGATCAAGGGCACTGAAATGAGCGTGAGCATCATTGAAGCCGGGTACTACAAGTCTGCCACCGGCGTCGATTACCTGGGTCGTTCCCTCCTCGATATATTGGCCGATGGCTCTATTGGAGGTGACGGCGATGATTTCTTCACCCCTCACTGCCACCGCCTCGGCTCTGGGATTGCTTTTATCGATGGTTACGATCTTGGCGTTTCTGATAACGAGATCCGCCGGAGGGCCGGTGCGTCTTTGTCCATATCCGCTACTGAGAACGAGCAGCAACGCGGCCAGACCAACGGCATATATTCGCTTAGACATGATGCGCCTCCATCTCTCCTGATGCTCATCTGTCATATGAGTTCATCCGGGAACAATGGTGAGAGTAGACAACTCCGCCAACTCTTTCAACACCTCTGATAGTGCGCCTGGGTACACAGCCCACTGATTGGCTGGCAATTCCGTTTCGATTTGGGTGAACTGCTATGATATTAGCCTTCTGGTGAATGATCTATGTGAGGAGTCTACCATGCGTCGAAGTCCACTATTATTTGTGATTGCTGCCGCACTGCTCTTCTGCGCGGCACATGATGTCACTCTTGCCCAGAGTACCGCCGCATCCGGGTCCGTAAACCTGCTGGAGAATGCCACCTGCGAATACAGCACTGACGGTGGAGAAACGTTTACCCAGCAGGCCCCCACGATTGGTCCGCGTGAAACTGTCCAGGTCATCATTCGGGTGACCTTCGAATTTGCGCCGCCGCCGACCTCCTCTGTAACCGGTTATCTACCCTATGCGGTGCTCGAATTGAATCATGGTATCACCGCCAATTACTTGACGATGAGCTTTGCCCTGAATGGCCAGGGGATCGATGTGCCGCTCGAGGGGATGTTCTACCGCACTATCCCGGCCGTCGATCCACGACTGCTGAAGACGGGCCAAAACATCCTGACGGGTGAGGTAACGGTCAGGAACCGTTCCAGGCAAAACGACTTCACGTTTGAACCTGAAATGTTGCTCATACCGCGGGAAAGCAGCGACCTGAAGTTCCAGACCGGTCCGATCCTCGGCGCCTACGACAATGACTTCTTCACCCTTACCTGCCGCACCAATATGCCGGCACCGGTCTCCGCCTACCGCCTTGAAGACGCCATCCCGGCCGGTGGGAGGCAGAAGATGGAGCTGGTTGCTACATCGGAGACCGGCCTGATCCATCGCCTGCGTATCTCACGCAACCGCAACGACCCCGAAGAAACACGAACCTACGCCGTTATGGCTGAGCGCAATGGCTACATGGTCGGCGTGCAAATACGGCCCATCTTTGCCCGCGAGGAAAGACTTGCCTTCGTGGCCATCGGCGACAGTCGAACGAATGCGGCAGATTGGCGGAGTGTCGCC
>JAUVWC010000320.1 GCA_030604325.1 Candidatus Zixiibacteriota bacterium
CGTTGTCCCGGGCCACGGCATCAACCAGCTGCTGCTGGATATCCGGCAGGGCGTCGGCAACCCGGCTCCAGTTGGGAATACGGGTGCTTCCGGTGGGATTCTCCTTGAACATCTCACCACCGATTTCCATGCCGCGGGCGAAAGTCTCTACAGCCAAACCCTCTTCGTGCCTGTCGAAGTCAAGGCCGTTCAACACCGCATCCCCGGCATACTTCAAGATGGGGTCCTGGGCGTGTTGCAGATAGGCAACCTTCAGGCTGCGAAATAACCCATCTCCAAAGACCACTCCCTCACTGGCGAGCGTGTGAAAAATACTCCGAGAAATATCTATACACATTTTCAACAGCCCCTTCTCAGGATCATCGGGAGACAGGGGCTGGTGCTTGTGATCGTAAATGACCGCAAGGTCCACCTGGCAGACACGCTTCGGGGTTATGTTCCGGTAGACCTCGGCCAGGGTGCCGACCTCCAATCCCCATCCACCCGGTACCCGGTTCAGGCGGGCCAGGTCGCTCGTCATGGCCGCCTCACCGGAGAGGGCATAGCGGAAATCGTCCAGATAGGTGAGAAAGGGTTGATGTCCAATCAGTTCGATTAATGCCCGGATTAAAGGTGAAACAAAGAGCCGCGTGACCCGGCCGTACATCCTGTCCGTAACCCTCGTGTAGTAACCCTTAACGAACTGAAAACCGAGGTTTCGGTTCATCGCCGGGTAGACGAGGCGGGCCAGCAGGTGACGGTTGTAGGTGAGGATATCACAGTCGTGCTGGGCGATAATCCTGGTCTCTCCCCGACCCAGGATATAGCCGTAAGCCAACCATACTGCACGTCCCTTCCCATCCTCACCAATGTAAAGGTCCTGTTCATCGATTGTGCGCAGCACCTCCTTGATAGACGGAGAATTGAGCCAGATCACCTGTACCCGCTGGGGGAGCCCCTTCAAGGTTGAGCGGGCGTAAGCGTACTGATCCGCATCTGCTTTACCCAGTACCAGCACGATATCGCGGAGGTAGAGGGCACCCTTCAGCTGCTCGATGATGTTGGGGAGTGCCTCTCCTTCGAACTCGGAGAAGAGAGCCGGAAGTACAAGCGCCAGGTGGCGTCCCACCGCAAGATGTTCCAGCTCCTTTTCGAGCCGGGCAAGATTCGGAGGGCCGAGCTGGTGGAAAGTGGAGATAACACGACTCTGATAGAAGTCGCTCATACGCATGACTCCTTGGAGTTCAGAACTTCTACGGGTCAACTCGGCGAAATGTACCGGCAGGCAGTGGATGCAGAGCCCATAACCAGTAGATGATGTAGCAAGCGGGGGTGTGTTACAAGGTTAATCGCCGGCCGAAGAGAGAACATCGAGGCGTGCCATGACAGCCTCATACCAACCCTGAGGACCAATCCCGGTGGTGCGGACAATCCGCGGGAGGACGATCCCATCGGCGTAGGTGCCGTCCGGGCGCCGGATCAGCACCGGCTCATCCACAGCCGCCAGCATCTCAGCGTCATTATAGGCATCCCCCAGCGCCATGGTCCTCAATCGGTCGGTTTCTCCGTGGGTGCCGGAACCGGCAGAACGGGGGTACGCCTCCGCATAGCAGAGGATAGTACGCTCGACCGCTGTGCCCTTGGTGTGATTTCCCTGCAGGTGGAAGAACCGCCCACCCAGAGTGCAAGTAAGCCCCCGTTCCTCAGCCGCCGGCTGCAAGCGTTCCAGCAACGCCAAACGGTCCTCCTCCCCATACCCCTTCGCAGCCTCCATAATCACGAACGGCTCACTGAACTCCCTCGTCCGGGCTGCCCGGGCCTGGGCGGGCGGCAGTCCGGTGCGCTCCACTATCTCGGTGTCGGTCATTTCGGAGATTCCCCGCACATGCAGGCGCAGTTCACCGGCGATCTCCTCGAGCGCCTCTACTATTCGAGCTCGCCCGGCTCCGAGTAGAAGACGGGAAAAGGTCTCCCTGGCGCCCTCTTCCCACTCTTCGCCGCCCTCCAACCCGCCGGTAACCATCTCTATCGACCCTGCATCCCACTTCCCGGACCTCGCCAGCTGCTCGGCTGCTTCGGCCACGGGAGTATCGGCGGGAAAGTAGACGGCAGCACCATTTTCCACGATGAACGGAGTTTCC
>JAUVWC010000295.1 GCA_030604325.1 Candidatus Zixiibacteriota bacterium
GGATTAGTGAAGATGTCCCGTGTGTCGTAGCGATAGGTGGCGAAGAGGGAAGCGTAGGTGACTCTCGACCTACTGAGACCGGGCAGCCGGGCAAGGCGGGAGTCGGAGGCGAAATTGAAATTCTTGACTGTCTTGTAACGGTATCCGACCTGCCCGACGGTACGGGGAGAGAATCCCCGGCTGAGGGCCAGGCTCACCTCGAAGGGTTCCCTCGTGTAATACTCTCTATCATCAAAGTCTGACCCGTTACCGATGCCAAAGAAGCTGTTGTTGATCCATATGTCGTAGTCGATGAGGAGATCAAACGCCAGCGGATATACCTTACCCTGACGCCGGTCGAAGTCGGGTTTGGAGAAGACAAAACGATACCGTCGCTCGCCCTCGACGGTATCCACGCCGGTACTGAAGAAGATGAGGGCATCGAACGATTCATTCCGGCGCAGGGAGTTGAGCAGGAAGAATTTTGCCCCGTATCCGAATCCGATATCCGTGCTATACATCAGGATCGGCAAGGGCTCAAAGGTCGTCCTGGCAAGCGGCATCACAACCTGGGGCTCTTTTGGCGCCGTGCGTAGGACATGCTGCAGGTTCACTTCCGCCAGGATGCCATAGTGGTCGGAGGCCCACACGCCACCCACGGGGGAATCGAGGACGACGCTCGAGGCCGAGATATCCTCGGCCCGGAAATGACGGCTCAGGAAAACGTAGTCGACACGACGGGTATGCCCCGCGTACCAGGCAAACAGCCGGTTATACCCTTTTCGAGGATTACCACGCGCGTTGGTCATCCGGCTGGAGAAGGAGATGTTCTCGTTATCGCTGGGGACCCATGTGGGCTGCTGGACAGACTCGCTGTGGGATTGCGAGTCGAGAAACCGCCCCGAAGTCTGGAAAAACTGTACCTCAGGAGAATCGGGAGTAGCGTTGAAGTCTCCGGCCACAATCACCGGCGATTCCTGCGGAAGTTCCTGCAGCCGTTCCAGCAGCTTCTCGACATCCTGTCTGCGCCTGTTGGTCAGGTTATGCCAGTACTTGCGGGTGCGGCGGTACTCCTTCTCCGTCATGCTTCCTTCAGACAGAAAATCCTGCAGCTTCTCTTCGATCTCCGGGCCCGGCGGCGGTGCGGCCACCAGATGGACGTTGACGACGTAGACGGGCGTATCATCCACGAAGATCTTCCCCACCAGAGAAAGGACGGCTTCACCAAAATGGATGCTGAGGACGTCACCGTGGAGGCCAAAAGGGCCGGAGAGCTTCCAGGCATCGAACTTCTCGAGGCGCAGCGACGGCCGCGCCAGAATGGCCAGTCCCTCCTTGAAGTTGGTGGGGATTCCCAGCGGACCGAATTTGACGCCGGCATTGACGACCTGATGGATCTCATCGAAGGAGAGGCGGTCTGCCAGCCGGGAAGCATACCTCCCCAGAGGATTGGCCTCCTGAACAAACACAACGTCGGGCTCGAGCCTCTGAATCTGGCTTACCAGCGACTGGAAACGCGCCTGCCGCCGCTCGCCGGTCTCGTACTCGCCGAAACGGAATAACCCCTCATAATCGAGACCCGACCATACGTTTATCGTCAGAAGACGTAGCGAATATGGCTGCCCTCCTTCGGTGAGGATCATGCTGTAGTCGATATCCTGGCCTGCGCAGTCAGGGGCACCGATCATTAAGGTTATGAGACAAAGGCTTAGAACGCTGGCCAGGTTATGTCTCATAACAGTGACCTCCCCGCCGTGATAACTGATAATCCGCCGTCGATCCGTGCCCGGGACGCCAACAGACTATCAGGAAAATGCGGAAACATAAACCGTTTCTGAAGCCGATATTCCCCTGCCCCGCCGGTGGGGAGACCGATACAATGCATGCAGAACGATGATACGCAGTAGAAGAAGGGAGCTGCCGATGCGTCCCTGGAAACTGGCCGAACTCAACTACGCCCATGTCAGGGAGCATGACTATGAGGTGGCGGTTATTCCGCTCGGCTGCACCGAACCGCACAACCTGCACCTGCCCTACGGCATGGACACGCTGGAGTGCGAGTTGATCGGCGACCACATCTGTGAGGCGGCCCACAACGCCGGCGCGAAGGTGATCCTCCTGCCCACCATCCCCTACGGCACGGTATCCGGCCAGCGTGAATTCCCCCTTTCGCTCAATATCAATCCATCTACCCTGTTCGCCCTGCTCACCGACCTCATTGAATCGCTGGAAAACCACGGCATCACAAAGATCGTCCTGCTCAACAGCCATGGAGGCAACGATCTTAAACCCCTGATGCGCGAACTGTACGGGAGGGTGCAGGCCCACCTCTTCCTGTTCAACTGGTACCAGGCGGTAGAAGACGCATGCGAAGAGATATTCGAGGACCCCGGAGACCATGCCGGCGAAATGGAGACCTCCCTTGCACTCGCCTATTTTCCGCAGCTGGTGGGGCGAAACGAAAAGGGGGAGATGATCGCCGATGACGGCGACACCGCCCGGGCCCGCTTCGGAGCGCTCGAACGGGGTTGGGTCACCATCACGCGTCCCTGGCACCTGTATACGACCAAC
>JAUVWC010000101.1 GCA_030604325.1 Candidatus Zixiibacteriota bacterium
CCATCATGATCAGCCCCCACGACCCCGCCAGAATCTACTTCGGGGGCAATAAGTTCTTCATCAGCGACGACCGGGGTGATACGTGGCGGTCCACCGAGGACCTGACCAAGCAGATCGACCGGAACGAGCTGGAGATCATGGGAGTGGTGAACAGCCAGATCCGGATTTCTCGCAACGACGGGATCTCCACGTACGGGAATATCACGACCATAAGCGAGTCACCACACACCGCGGGGATCCTCTGGGCCGGCACCGATGACGGCAACCTGCAGCTATCCCGCGACGGCGGGGGGACCTGGACCAATGTAATCAACCGGCTGGATGAGGTGCCGCCCCGCACCTACGTGACCAGAATCGAGGCCAGCCGCTTCGCCGAAGGACGTGCTTACGTGACCTTCGACGGGCACCGGAACAACGACTTCACTCCCTACGTGTTCGTGACCGAGGACTTCGGGCGCAGGTGGAAGAGCATCACCGACGGGATACCCGAAGGGAGCAACGCCAACTGCATCCGCGAACACCACCGCAATCCCAACCTGCTCTTTCTCGGAACAGAACGGGGGGCATACTGGTCGTTCGACCGCGGCGAGACCTGGAACCTGTTCGAGGGCGACCTGCCGAGGGTGCCGGTGGACGACATCTACATCCATCCGATAAAGAACGATCTGATCTTCGGAACCCACGGCCGCGGCGCATATGTAATGGATGACATCGCACCGCTGGAGGGAATGAGTTCGGCGGTGCTGTCGAGCCAGTTCACGCTCTTCCCGATCCGCTACACGCACCGATTCTCCCGGTTCAATCACCTTCAGGACCAGGGCGAGTTTCTGTTTAACACTCCCAATCCACCATACGGTGCCATTATTAACTACTTCCTCTCCGAGGAGTTGGGAGACGAGGACGAGGTGGAGATCAGGATCACCGATGCCTCGGGCAACTTCGTCCGTTCGATGAACGGGACCAAAGAGAGGGGCGTGAACCGGGTGCTGTGGAACCTGCAGCACTCGATCGAGGGTGCCGAGCCCGCACCAACCCAGCAGATGAGGTACGGGAGGGGCTCCCAGGCCCCTGAAGCGGTGCCGGGCACCTACACCGTTACGGTCACCGCCGCCGGGATTTCGCAGGCCCAGACGGTTGAAGTCCGGCTCGATCCCCGCTTTGAGGGCAAGGTCAGCATTGCGGACATGATCGCACTGAGGGACGTGCAGCTCCGGATAGGGGAACTGATGGCTAAACTCAATGCCTCCTCAAGGCGCCTGAGCAGCATCCAGACCCAGATTACCGAGCTTAATCAGTTCCTCAGCGCCAGGAGAGAGGTTCCGGAAGCGGTCCAACAGGCCATCAGGAATTTCACCCAGGAGATGAGGGCGCTGAACACTGAGCTATTCGGATCGGGAGGCGGCAGGTTCCGCGGTGGCGGTGGCGACGAATCGGTCATGGGACGTCTGTCGGCGATAAGCCGCGAAATAAGTGGCCTGACCGGTCCGGTCCCCGCAGACATACACGATCGCATCAACGCCCTTGTTCCCGAAGTGGAAGCAGCGGCGACCAGGGTGGAGGAGTTCATATCCACGAAGGTGCCGGAGCTGAACCGGACACTGAGCGGCGCGGGCATACCCTTCCTCGAACCGGTAGAGAGCGCTCCGCCACCTGGTGTAGTGTAAAAAGGACCTGCACTCACAGGTCCTGACCGACATATAAACTCGATTGGGCGCCCCCTTGCCCGAGGCGAGGGGGCGCTTTTCATCGTGCTATATTCCCGGTGTCCAGCCGAGGGCGAGAACCAGGTGACGCCCGGGATTGTAGACTCCCGAACCGTGCTCCTTGCAGGCGTGGTCGAAGAGGTTCCCCAGAGTGATGCTCAGGTTGAGCGGCCCGAAGTCCCTGCTCCCCCTGATGTTCCAGTCGGACCAGCCGGGAGTGCCTCCTGGATCTATGCGGGTGTCTTCGATATCCCTGGCTGAAAGACGCCGCTGATCGGCGGCCGCCCGCACGAAGATTTCGGCGGTTGCTCCCTCCCGATGCCATTTCAATCCAATCAATCCCATCAGCGGCGGGATCCGGCTCATCGGTTCGTCGGCTGTCATGCTCTGCCCGTAGGTGTAGAAGGCATTGCCGCGCAGGGTCAGTCTCTCCGACAGCCGGAACCGGCACTGGATCTCCGCGCCGCGGATGAATGCCTCACCGACGTTTTTCTGCACCCGGACCGGCAGCTCGCCGGCATCCGGCACACCGTTTCCGTTCTCGTCCAGGAAGGGAAGGGGGACGCCGTTCTGCAGGTAGGTGCCCGGCCGCCGGTCGATGAGATTATCGAGGGCGGTGTAGTAGAGAAATATCTCGATGTCGTTCGTGTTCCACTCGCATTTGACCCCGAGCTCCAGGTTGGTGCTGGTCTCGGCCTTCAGCCCGGGGGAGGGAGTATCCACCCAGTTGTTGCTCTCCTTGAGTACGACCGTGTCGTTGAAGTTGGGCGCCCGGAACCCGCGGCTCACCGACAGCAGCAGGTTCAACCAGGGGCGCAGGCGGCGGCTTAGCCCCAGGTTGCCGGTGAGGTTGCTGAAGCTGTCCTCGTAGAATCCGTACGGATCCTCCAGGGGAGCCTCACACCATACCCGGCTCCAGCGGATCCCCGCCGTCAGGTCTGTGGCGGGTCCCAACGATACGTCGTCGCTGAAGAAGATGCCCAGCTGCTGGTAACGGGAGTCGTCGGGATAGGCCCCCCTCTTTGTCACCGAGGTATCCGGTGAGATGTCGGTACGGGTGCTGCGCAGCCTGTCGGCGTAGAACTCCAGCCCCCAGCGCAGCGCGTGTCTGCGCGCCGCCAGTGAAGTTGCCTGCAGGAAGGTGCCTATGGTAGTGATCCGGTCGTCTTCGATTGTGCGTGTGGTGGAACCGGGCTTCACCTTGATCCGGCCTTCGTGTTCGCGCTGCCAGGAGACGTTCCACTCCAGGCTGTTCACCCAGGGTGACGGCTGGGTCACGCGCCAGGCCGCCATCCCGAGGAAGCGGTCCTGCGGATCGTACAGGTAGGTCTCGTAGTTGCCCGAGGCGTACAGGTCGTACCGCGGCACCTCCGACTGGCGGAGTTTGAGGATGTCTACGCGAAGCGTCTGGTGGGGCGAGAGACGGAAGGCGCTGATGAAGTGTCCGCCGATTTCATCGTATCCCGTTGGGTCGTGGACCGGGATCCCGCCGCCTGGATCGAGGTTGCCGAGGGAACGGGCTGTAGCGCCCAACCGGGCGGCGAAGCCCGGTCCGGCATGGGCCAGCGCAAGGTGGAGGCTGCGGCCGTCGTCGGCCGAGGTGTAACGGGTACGCAGTGAGGGTTCCCAGCGTATTCCTCCGTCGGTGAATGAGGGAGGACTCGTGATCATGTTGACCATGCCGCCCACGGCGTCGGTGCCGTAGAGAACCGATCCCGGGCCGCGGACCACCTCGATGCGGGTCAGTGCCTCGGCGTCGATCGTCTCCATGTACTGATTGCCGCCCGTCCGGATGGTCGGCCTGTTAAGCCGCACCCCGTTGTAGAGCAGCAGGATATCCTTTCCGATCAGGCCGCGGATGATGGGGGTTCCGTGGCCGGCGGTGGTCTTCTGGACCAGTATTCCGGGTGCTTCCCGCAGGGCGTCGGCGGTGCTGCCGGCCGGCCGGGTGGCGATAGCATCCTCCCCGGTTACGGTTACCGCCTTTACTGTTCTGAATTCCGAATCGTAGCGCCGGTCAGCCGTTACGATAATCTCTTCCATGTCGATATTATGAGGCTCCATGCGGATTTCGACCCTCACGGTCTCACCGGTCTGCAGCCTGACGGGAATCTCCCTGGTTCTGTATCCGATGTGACTGGCGACCAGAATGTCGTCCAGTGCCGGAAGATTCGGGATGACGAATCTACCCTCCCGGTCGGCGAAGGTACCGCTCTTGTTTTGTTTGAGGAAGACGTTCGTGGCTACCAGGGGCCTCTCTGTTTCAGCATCGAGTACTATTCCTTCGATCCGGCCTGCTCCTTGAGCAGAAGCATCAGCGACCGACAGGGAGAGGTAGAGGATTGAGAAGGTCAGAAGTGCGCGGGAGTGTGAGGTTGATAATATCATGACAATCGAGTGAAACAGTCGTTGGTCCGGGACTCCAGGCTGTATTCTCTTCTGACCTTGTGATCGAGGACGGGCGCTACTGCTGACAGACCTGAAATTAGTTGTTCAACCCTTTAGAAGGCACATCTATTCAGTCCTACAATTTGTGCCGGTTCTGCATTGAAATAAAGGGAAACCAATGTTGGAGAGGGGGTCGGGGCATGATCACTTGGGACTTCTCGGACGTTAAAGCTCTCATCACGGGTGCCAGCAGTGGTATAGGTCGTGAGACAGCCCGCCTGTTCGTGGAGGCGGGAGCAGGTGTGATCGCCACAGCTCGAAACAAGGAGACTCTTCAGGAGCTGGCGGGGGAGCTTGCCGAAGCCAGTGGCACGATACAGACACTTGCTGGAGATTTAACCAACGATCATTTCCGGCAGCGGCTCGTCGAGGAAACCGTGGAAACACTGGGAGGACTCGACGTGCTGGTCAACGCCGCGGGGATCATCGCCAGCGCCGATTGGGATACGACCAGCCTGGAGGACTGGGACAGGATGATGGATATCAATCTCCGCTCCCTGTTCGCTCTCTCCAAACATGCCATTCCCCATCTCAAGTCCTCCCAGGGCGCCATCGTCAATGTCAGCAGCGTGACGGGGACGCGCGCCTTCCCGGGGGTGCTGGCCTACTGCGTCAGCAAGGCGGGGGTGGACCAGCTCACGCGCTGCCTGGCCATGGAGCTGGCCCCCGACGGAGTGCGGGTGAACGCTGTCAATCCGGGGGTGACCCGCACCAACCTGCACCGGGCGGGCGGGATGGATGAGGAGACATATGCCGCCTTCCTGGAACGCGGCAAGACCTCCCACCCCCTGGGCAGTGTGGGGGAGCCGGCCGAGATAGCCGACCTGATTGCCTTCCTCGCCTCCGACCGTTCGGGCTGGATAACCGGTGAGACCGTGGCCATCGACGGGGGCCGGCATCAGACCTGTGCTCGCTAGCCTTGGCCCGAGGGACGGGTTGACCCGGGGGGATGTGGCGGGCTAAGTATAGGTATGCCGTGAATGATGAATCGGC
Source organism: Candidatus Zixiibacteriota bacterium (assembly GCA_030604325.1). GTDB lineage: Bacteria > Blakebacterota > Blakebacteria > Blakebacterales > Blakebacteraceae > JAGLTZ01. The sequence goes on from JAUVWC010000101.1 coordinate 5,145, forward strand.
CTGCAGTGTATCGTCTATCAGCAGAGGGGAATAGGAACGGCCGGGGACGGCCTGAAGAGGAGGCATACCAGAATGATCGCTACGTCAACCTCCACTGCACATGCATGGAACAGAATACGCGGCTCGATCTTCAGCCGCGTTCTCCTCACGGTTGCGGTTATCGCAGTCTCCGGCCTTCAGGTCGCCTGCGGGGGCCAGCTCTCCGAGGAACAGATCCAGACCGAGGCCCCGAGGATCCATAACGAGGCGTGGATCGTCGATACCCACCTAGACTCGCCGCTCAGGGGCCTGCGCGATCCCGAATGGAATGCTGATGAAAAACATGACAGCGGCTGCTGGGATATCCCGCGTATGATCGAGGGGGGCGCCGATGCCGTCTTCCTGGCCGTCTACATCGGACAGAGACCGCTTACCCCCGAGGGTTATGAGAGCGCGCACAGCCTCGCTATCCAGCTCTTCGACTGGATCCATGCCGCGGCGGATGCCAGCCCCAATGCCGAGTTCGCCGCCACCGCCGCCGATGCCGAACGGCTGCACCAGGAGGGGAAGAGGGCCATCTTCATCGGCGTGGAGAACGGCTACCCGATCGGCACCGATATCAGGAACGTGGAGGATTTCTACAACCGGGG
>JAUVWC010000221.1 GCA_030604325.1 Candidatus Zixiibacteriota bacterium
CGCGATTCGTGAAGCGTTCCCTAAGACGTGGCGGCGCGTGGGCGGGTACAGTCTGGATGCATTCACACCCGGCAGGCCGGTGAATCTGGCCCGGCTTGTTGCCGGCAGCGAGGGAACTCTGTGTACCGTCGTGGAGGCCGAGCTCGGACTGGTGCCGCAGCCTGCCGGAACGAGTCTCGTCGTCCTCTCCTTCGATAGCCTGCTCAGCGGTCTGGCCACGGTTCCCGCCATGCTGGCGGAATCCCCCTCCGCCATAGAACTGATGGATTCGATGCTGATGGGGCTGTGTCGGCACCACCCGGTGTATTCGCGCCGGATGACTTTCGTGGAGGGCGAGCCGGAGGCGCTGCTGGTGGTCGAGGTATACGGGGAGAGCGAGGCAGAGCGGACAGCCCACCTGGAACGCCTGGAGAAGGCAGCACGCTCAGCAGCCGAGGGCCCGGTGGGGGCGCTCTACATAAGTGATCCGGACGAGCAGGCCAACGTGTGGGCCGTCCGCAAGGTCGGGCTGGGTCTGCTCATGAGCAAGCGGGGCGATCACAAGCCGATTCCCTTTGTCGAGGACACTGCGGTTCCTCCCGAGCACCTCCGTGACTACATCGCCGAGGTGCTTCAGGTGCTGCGTGATCACGATACCCCGGCGGCGTTCTATGCCCACGCTTCGGCCGGCTGCCTGCACATCCGGCCGCTCATCAACCTGAAGGAAGCCACCGAGGTTTCCAAGATGGCCTCCATCGCGGAGGCGGTGGCGAAACTGGTGCTGGGCTACGGCGGGGCGATGTCGGGCGAGCACGGCGACGGGCTGGCGCGCAGCGCGCTCAATCCTTCCATCTACGGAGAGGAGATCTACCGCCTCTTCGAGCGGGTGAAGGACACCTTCGATCCGGACGGCCTGATGAACCCGGGTAAGATCGTACGCGCTCCGGCGATGACGGACTCACTCCGCTTCGGCCCCCATTACCAGACGACCCCGGTGGCCACACATTTCGATTTCACTGCCGACGGCGGTTTTGCGCGGGCGGTGGAGATGTGCAGCGGCTCAGGCGAGTGCCGGAAGATCGGTACTGAGACGATGTGCCCCTCCTACATGGCTACCCGGGATGAAGCTCATTCCACCCGCGGCCGGGCGAACTCGCTCAGAGCGGTGCTCTCGGGCACCATCACCTCTGATGGGCTGGAAGATTATCGCCTTTACGAGGCACTCGACCTCTGCCTGCAGTGCAAGGCGTGCAAGGCTGAGTGTCCCAGCCAGGTGGATATGACCCGCCTGAAAACCGAGTTCCTGGCACATTTCTACCGTGGCCGTAGGAGACCGCTGCGGGACCGTCTCTTCGGTAACATCGACAGGCTGAATCGCCTGGGCTCGGCCACGGCACCACTGAGCAACTGGCTCGCAGGCTCCTATCCGGTCCGCTGGCTGTTGGACAGGACCCTGGGTGTGGATATGCGCCATACCCTGCCGACCTTTCACCGGCGTACCCTGCATAAGCGGTTCAGCAGGTTGAGCCGCAGCCGAGGTGCACCGCCTGCCTCCGCTACCGAACGCGACATCGTGTGGTTGCTACCCGATACATTCACCAACCACAACGAGCCTGAGGTTGGATTAGCTGCCGTACGGCTTCTATGGGCGGCCGGCTACCAGGTCCGACTTCTTCCCCTGCCCGGAGGCAGCTGCGGGCGCGCCATGCTGTCGAAGGGGCTGATTCAGCAGGCCCGGAAGGCAGCAAGGGATAACCTGGAGAAATGGGCTCCACTGGTTACCGGTGGGATCCCCATCCTCGGTCTGGAGCCCTCCTCTCTGCTGACCCTTCGGGACGAGTATCCTGTGCTCGTGCCGGGTGAGCCGGCCAGTGCCGTTGCCGGCGCAGCCTACCTGGTGGAGGAGTGGCTGAGTGAGAAGGAGGAGGAGCTGGGACCGGCCCTGCAGTTTCGATCTCCACGGGGCTACGACGAGGCCCACCTGCTCGTTCACGGACACTGTCATCAGAAGGCGCTGGTGGGAACCAATCCGCTGCATACCGTGCTGGGCTGGCTGCCGGAGACGGAGGTGAAGGAGGTGGATTCCGGCTGCTGCGGCATGGCGGGGTCATTTGGATACGAGAAGGAACACTACGATCTATCGATGGCCATCGGGGGTCAGAGGCTCTTTCCCGCCATCGAGGAATTGAACGGTCGTGGTACGGTTGTGGCTCCGGGCACTTCGTGTCGCCAGCAGATCATAGATGCCACGGGGCGCCAGCCGCTGCACCCGGTGGAAGTCCTTGCCGCCCGGCTTGTAGAATAGTCCTATGCAGTAGCTCCGCATGGCGACTTGCAAGTCCGGGGAGTGGATAAAGGAATGAGGAGATGGGATTGAGGTTTTCTCGAAGTGCTGCAGTGACGCTTTATCTGGTAGGGGTGGTATTCGCCGGCCGTGCGCTTGCCTGGCAGGATGAACACCCGCAGGCTCCGCCGCAGGTTCTCCGATACTCCGTGGCAACTCTCGCTCCCCTGGATGTCACCGTACCTGCCGCCGTGCTTAGAAACGGTACGCTTCACGCCATGCTGGTCGAGCTGGCCGCCGGATCCAGCCGTAATGATGTGCGGGGGCGTCTGGGCGTGAGCGATGAGGAGCTGGAAACACTCTACCGCCTGATCGAAATGGAAGGGTTGGGTCGGCAGACCGCCGACGGCGGGTGGGAACCGCTGGCACTGGCTCTGGATGAGGCCCAGGTGGAGAGGCTTGCCGTGGTAGCAACCCCACTGGCTGTGGCCATAGTGGATACATTACAGGTTCACTGGGCTGGGCTCGATTCTATGGTCTCCAGGCTTACGGTTGCGGGGCGCCTCCCCTTGAACCAGACCGGTTTTGTTCTGGTCGGCGATTACTTGTTGGGTCTTCTTCAGGCCGAAGCATTCTGGCAGGCCGGGTTGGCCCCCTTAGACCGCGGGTATGCCTTTCGCGTCTATCGGATGAACCCCGATGAGGCACCCGCCGGCCACCTGCTCAGTAACGTAGGGCTCAGTCATTGGCAGGTCGTCCACTATTCCCCCTCGGGAGAGATGTTCGGCTTCGCAGCACTCTCCGATCCCGACTCACCGCTGCGAAAGGTACTGCTGGGAGATGCCGGACCTGGTGCCGCTGCACAACTGACTTCCGAGCTGATCGATGCCTACCGCCTCTGGTATCTGATGGGTACGCCTCCCGATCCGCCTACCCGCCGGATTCTCCAACTCCTGGAGGCAGTGGACGGGGAGGGAAGACTGCGCGTTCCCATTATTACCCCGAGCGACCTGGCAATGATGCGTTCCATCGCCCGGTGGCTCGGTGAGATCCTGTGGGAGCATCTGCGGGTGTTACTGCCCGAGATCGGGAAACTGGCTTTTGAACTGGGGTACTCCGCCCCGGGGATGCTGGGGGAGGTGGCATTGGCAAC
>JAUVWC010000194.1 GCA_030604325.1 Candidatus Zixiibacteriota bacterium
CGGACGTCCAAGCAGGTGGAGGACGGTCGGGGCGATATCGAGGATGTGGGCACCCTCTATGTAGCCGTTGTGAGTCTTTCTGCTGTGCGTATCTGACTCTGTGTCAGCCGCCGGATTCCTGGTTACTATCAGAATCCCGTCCCAGTCGTGGTTGGCATCGTCGGGGCCGGTGTCGTTTTCGGGAGTGTAGAGGCTTTCGGAGCCTGGTCCGGTCGGGCCGGGAGTATCTGCGCCGGCCGGATCGACTGCGCCGGCCGGATCGACCGTGGCGGCACGGTCTGTCGTTCCTGTCCGGCTCGACGTAACGGTTTGGTCGTTGAGGTTAGTGTCACTGGCAATGCTGCCGATGCTGCGCCACGCCAGATTGCCGAAGTAGACCATCAGGTCGGGAGGGATGCCGTTTACTTCTTTATATAGCTGGGACGGACGGCAGGCGATGTTGCCCATGGGACGGCCCCGGTCGTCGGGGAGCGTGCGGAGTTTCTCCTCCAGCTCTGTAAGCAGGCTATCGACCTCACCTGGAGGAACGATTCCCTGCGGCTCCCGTCCCTCGATGTTGAGGAAGAGGCGGCCGTAGTAGCCTCCCTCTGCCCACGCCCGCGTCCGCGGCCAGTCCACCATGGCGGGTTCCAGAGGGATTCGAGATATAGGTGAGGGCGCCCGAGGGCTTCCTGACGCAGATGAAGGTTCCTGGCGGCGCGCTCCCTGCTTGAGCACCAGGTAGCCCTCGCGGATGAGCCATTCATTAAATGCGAACCCGCCCTCGAGGGGCCGGGCCCCGTGGTCGGAGACGATCATGACCGTTGTTTCAGCACTCGGGTGGGCGGGAGGCCGGTTGTTGACAATGTTGAGCGTTTTCCCGATCTCGTTATCGATCATGCGGTAGTAGTCACGCATGACATCCTGGTAGGGGTTGGCTGGCTCGTAGAGGCGGTGATCGGGGTCGCAGAAGCGCCAGAAACCGTGGTGGATGCGGTCGGGTCCCATCTCCACCATGATGGCGAAGTCCCACGGCCGCGTCCGGAGCAGGTGACGGAAGAGGGCGAACCGCTTGCGGGTCATGCTGTAGATCTCGTCCAGCAGCCGGTCTTTGTCGTCGGTGCGGAAGTTATGCACATCGATCTGATAATCGCCGACCACGCGGCGGATCTCGTCGGCCAGTTCGGGAGGGTGTGTATACTGCCGGTCGGTGTCCGGGGTCAGAAATCCACTCACCAGGACGCCCCGGATCGCCGGCGGAGGATAGGTGCCGGGAACTCCGAGTACTATGCAGTAGCCATCGGCACAGCCCTCTGAATCAATATCCTCTTCATGTGTCTCATTAGGGATACTCTCATTCAAGATGCTTGCACCAGGGATACTATCGGTCAGGATATCCCAGAGAAGAGGCTCCCTGACTGCCCGGCTGGTGGCGATCGAGAGGTTGTCGTAGGAGTAATCGGCGCGGTTACGGAATCCGTAGATCCCGAGCACACCCGGCCCGTGGCCGCTCATCATGACCGGCCAGGCCGGCATTGTTATCGGTGGATGGCAGGAATGGAGCCGGCCCCAGAGCCCCCGGCTTCGCAGGGAGGTGAGGGTAGGCAGGTCATCGGCATACCGCTCGAAGACGAGCCTCGGGTCGGCGCAGTCCAGGCCGATTATACACACACGTGGCTTAGGCTTTCTTCCATGCACCTTATATATCTTCCGTTTTCATCTTCCGTGCGGTTTTAAAGTATCTTCCATGCAATCTAAGGAGTTTTCAGCGCGATCTTGAATGTCTCTAGAGTGGTTCAAATGTTCTTCGAGCGATGTTGAGTGTCTCACGCAAGATATCAGATTCCTTCCGGGTTGCGTGGGAATATGAAACCAAATTATCTAGCAGATGTTATACAACCCGGAAAATATTTTCCGCCTTTGGAGGGGGGTTGGCACGCATTTGCCGTGTCGTATTGAAACAGCATGTTTTCCAACAGTTCCTGAAATCTTGAGCCGAACCCCTGCGGAAGAATCCATCCCGGAACCGATCCTAGAGGGTTTATCCGGAAACCGCATCCGATAAAGTATTGTGTACTGAATGGTACGGGTATCGCCGCGATGGTGCGGGCAGAGTATCTGCAAGGTACTAGTAGGTCAACACACAGGTTATACGGCGTACCTGTACGGTGTCTCAACATAGCCAAAGAGGCTCTTCGGGGGCTCTGAGGATGAATCTTCGGGGGCTCCTGCCGGAGGTCGTGGAGAGCGCCCGGCAAGCGTCCGCGTAGTGTGTGTAATTGGCACACAGATTGCGTGCTAATAGATCGACGTGTCAGTCCCTGCCGTTAGAGCGATCGCCGGCAGGGTTTTTCAACCATGCGTTTCGGGAGGTTAAAACCCCATGGGTAAGCGCTTGATGGGAGCCTTATCCGTGATTGCGGCCCTGTTGATACTCGCGCCCACATCTGCTTGGGCGCAGGGTACAACAGGAACCATTCGCGGAAAGGTCATCGACCAAGCCACGGGTGACCCGCTAGCTGCGGTCAACGTGTTTGTGTTGGAGACCGATGGCACCGTTACAACCATGGGCGCGTTTACTAATGCCGAGGGGGATTATGTTATCATCAACGTCACCCCAGGCACGTATATCCTGCGCGCCACCATGATGGGGTACAAGACTCACGAGTACCATGAACTGCTGGTAACGGTGGGAGTATCCACCGTGCAGAACTTCTCGCTGGAGTCCACGGTGCTCGACGTGGGCGAGGTTGTGATCGTGACGGCAGCACGCGACATGATCCAGCGCGACGTCACCGCGACCCAGCAGTCGTACACCATCGAAGAGATGGAGCGGATGGCGATTACCACCACCACCGACATCCTGAGCCTGCAGACCAATGCCATAACGCTGAACAGCTTCCAAGACGACATACCCGGGTATTACGACCGTGGGCTTGAGCAGGTTCACATGCGCGGCGGTCGTAACGCCGAGGTGGCGTTCTTGATCGACGGTATGCAGGTGACCAACCTGGTATTCGGTGGGCAGGCGGCCAGCGTGAGCCCCTTCTCGCTGTCCGAGATGGTGATCATGGCTGGCGGTATGAGCGCCGAGTTCGGTAACGCGATGAGCGGTATCGTGAACATGATCACCCGGGAGGGTGGCCGGAGCTACGACGCGAATATGGAACTACTCACCTCCGAATTCACCGGTCAGCCACAGGACGACATTAGAAATATGACCAGGTTGTCGGCGTATTTCGGCGGTCCCGTTCCGTTGATCCCCAGGTTGACCTTTTTTAGCTCCGGCTCGGCTAGTTCAAACCGCAGCGCGGCTGTTTTGAGAGACGATGATGTGTATGACTTTCGCGTTGATCCGTATGATCCGGCTACACGTAATCCGAATATTGACTATTACTATATGCCGGACGACTGGAGCGAGTTCGATCCGGTTATCCACGGCTCAAATGCGCCGTACTCTCAGCGCGGCTCCGACGGCCGCCGGATCCACGGAGCGGACATTATCGCGGGATGGCAGGGGTTCGGCTTCAACAACACCTGGAACGGCATGATGAACCTCACCTACAAGCTGACCCCACGCATGAAGCTGAACCTCTCCGGGTCCAAGGACGGCCGCTGGGGTGTGCCGTATACGTTTACATGGCGGCATGCGATTCTATGGGGTATCTCCCAGGAAGTGCAGGACTACTGGATTTTCGGGGTGCCCGAGTACGATGAAATGGATCAATATGGCAACGTAATAGGAGACCCGGGAAACGAAGCTCCGAGGATAGACCAGTCAGGAAACCTCGACTTCCAGAACGAGAAGAACGAACTTACCATTAATAACGTCCGGCTCGCCGGAGTGTGGACCCATCAGGTTAACCAATCCACATTCTACAGC